>JAZDNC010000043.1:0-2963 GCA_043800335.1 Chloroflexota bacterium | reverse complement strand
CGCCGGGGATATAAGTTCAGCACTTATGCCACCTGGTGGATACGCCAGGCCATCACCCGCGCCATCGCCGACCAAGCACGCACCATCCGGGTGCCGGTGCACATGATTGAGACCATCAACCACCTCGTGAGGGCAAGCCGGCATCTCGCCCAGGAGCACGGCCGGGAGCCGACCCCCTCAGAAATCGCTGAGGAGATGGCCACCTCGCCGGAGAAGGTGCGCGAAATCATTAAGGTCGCCCAGCTGCCCATCTCTCTGGAATCCCCCATCGGTGAAGAGGAGGACAGCCACTTGGGGGACCTTATTGAAGACCGGAACGCCCTGCCGCCCCCCGATGCCGCCTCCCGTCAACTACTCAAGGAGCAGATTGACGAGGTGCTCTCTACCCTGACTCCCCGCGAGCGCCGGGTGCTCCAGCTCCGTTTTGGCTTGGAGGACGGACGGAGCCGCACACTGGAGGAGGTGGGCAAGGAGTTCAACGTCACCAGAGAGCGCATCCGCCAGATTGAGGCCAAGGCCCTCCGTAAGCTCCGCCACCCCAGCCGCAGCCGGAGGCTGAGAGATTATCTGGAGTGAAGCCTAAAACTCTATCGGTAGCCGTCCGTATTTACTAATCAGCTCGGCCACCCGGCCCACCCGGTTGATGTCGCCGTCAAAGGGTAGGTTATCGCCCATCCCCATGATGAAGTTGTCGCCGATGTTCCGAATTAAAGTCCCTTTCTGTGACACCAGTATTCTATGATGGCTCAAGTTACGGAGGATAGACATCTCTGAATGTCCAGAGCGTTCGGTGCTGAACAATAGCTTACTTTGTTACTCTGGACACTGTAGCGAAGAATGCCTTGTGAAAACAGCCAGTGTAATATCGTCTCCGACGAAGTCTGGCGTCAGGTGCTAACTGCCAAAGAACCGAACCCTTAAAGAGTCGCTATTTCGCCGAAATCAGATTACGTACGGGGCTCGTTAACGCAATTTTGACCACCAAATCCATACATGGTAGAATTACGCCAATGGGGAGTAGCCAACCGAGTAGTCGGTTTGGGCAGTCGTCAGTACGGAGTTGACCTCCCGGCTGTCCAGTAGTATTTGAGCTAGTGGCGAGACCATTACAGCGTTACAAGCTGTAAGGTCCTGCCACTTTTTTGCTAGATGGGCTTGTCTTGAAAGAATGGCGGACATGGATGACTAGCCTGGTCTTGGTCTCGAACAGGCATGACATGAATGTGGCTCCAGACGTTCCGGCATCATGTAGGACAAAGTAACGAGCGATCAATTCGTTTCGGTCATAATAAAGGTAGTGTTGGTGTAGTCCTCCGGTTACCCAAAGGCTAGCATGTAGGTTAAACCCTGACCAAAGCGAGAATGAAGTAAGTTTTGCTACTAAAGTGGAAGGTGTTACTGCATGGCAGAAACTAAGACAACACAGAACCAGAAAGTATCGCACTGGCACAGTCTAGGAGTGGACAAGGTACTCGCCTCATTAGACGCAGTCACTGGCGGTCTTAGCCGTGATGAAGCGAGGGAACGCCTGGCTAAATACGGCCCCAACGAGCTCACCGAGAAACACAAGGTCAAGGCCTGGGCTATCTTCCTAGAGCAGTTCAAGAACATTCTGGTCATCATTCTGCTCGTGGCGGTCGGGCTTTCGGCGGCGCTAGGTGAAGTGGCCGATTCTATTACCATTCTGGCCATCGTCTTCTTCGCCGCCGGGCTGGGCTTCATCCAGGAGTACCGCGCCGAGAAGGCTATGGCGGCCCTGAAACGTATGGCGGCACCCAAAGCTACGGTTATCCGGGACGGCGAGGAAATGGAGGTGGAAGCTACGAGTCTGGTTCCCGGAGATATTTTGGTGCTGCACACCGGCGACCAGATTCCCGCGGATGCGCGGCTGACCGAGGCCATGAATCTGAAGGTGACTGAAGCCTCGCTCACCGGGGAATCAAATCCGATAGACAAGACGACTGAGCCGCTCACCGAGGAAATCCCCATCGGAGATCGAAGAAACATGGTTTACATGGGCACGGCGGTGGTCTATGGGCGCGGAAGGGCGGTGGTGACCGCAACCGGCATGAATACCGAGTTCGGCAAGATTGCCACCCTCCTGCAGACGGTTAAGGCGGAAAAGACCCCGCTCCAGATTAACCTGGACAAGATGGGCCGGTATATCGCCATCGGCGCGCTCGCCATCTGTTTTGCCCTAGTCGCCGTCGGTGTAGCCCGTGGCAATCCGGTCTTAGAGATGTTCATCTGGGGAGTGAGCCTGGCTGTCGCCGCCGTCCCCGAGGCCCTGCCGGCGGTGGTGGTTATCAGCCTATCACTCGGCGTGCGCCGTATGGTGAAGCGCCATGCCCTGATAAGAAGGCTACCGGCGGTAGAAACCCTGGGCTGCACCACCGTTATCTGCTCGGACAAGACAGGCACCCTTACCCAAGACCAGATGACGGTAAGGAAGGTCTTCGCCAGCGGCAAGTCATTTGAGATCACCGGCATCGGCTACGAGCCGAAGGGGAGCTTCCTGCTTGACGGCCAGCCCTACGAAGCCACCAGGGATACCCAACTGGAGATCCTGCTGCGCATAGGAATCCTGTGCAATGACTCACGTCTCGTCCACGCCAACAATCGTTGGGAAATCCGGGGCGACCCCACCGAAGCGGCGCTGGTCGTGCTCGCCGCCAAGGCTGGTATCGAGCCGGAGAAGGAGAACGCACTACATCTCCGTATCAACGAAATCCCCTTCTCTTCAGAGACCAAGATGATGACCACGGTGAACGAGACCCCCCAGGGCCACGTCGCCTACTCCAAAGGCGCCCCCGAAGTCATTCTGGAGCACTCACGCTTTATCGAGGAGGACGGTCACCAGCAGAAACTGACCACGAAACAGAGGGAAGAGATTCTCGCCAGCGCGCAGAGCATGGCTGGCGACGGGTTGCGTGTTCTGGGACTGGCTTACAGGCCGATACCGG
>JAZDNC010000030.1:0-2643 GCA_043800335.1 Chloroflexota bacterium | reverse complement strand
CTCATTTCGTTAAATATCCTTCTCTTAAAGGAGAGCAGGAAGAAGCAATCCGTCCTTCTTCCCTGTCACTCAGAGGGCACACAGTGCCCGTGGCAATCTCCATCAAATCATGAGGTCGCGGATTCACCCTGAACGGGATTCACCGTGAACGGATTGCTTCGCCCCGACAAGGCGGGTCTCGCAATGGCAACCAAAATTGAACGTAACCCTTGCCCCACTCTTATTGACGTTTAACTACCTGTATGTTAACATTAGTGCAATTTTGAGCGTGGCATGGCAGGTATGATGGCGGCGTCCACCTCACGCTTTAGCCTATCATAATGTCCCGTGCCTAGAGAGAATCGTCATGCCGGTAGAGCAAGAGTTAGCCAGAATAGCGCCCGACAGGGACATGCTCCTCTCTATCGGCGTTTTTGATGGGGTTCATCTGGGCCATAAGAAGCTCCTTGCCGAGCTTACCAGGTGTGCCAGAGAGCAGGAGCTACAGAGCGGCGTTATCACCTTCAAGGAACACCCTGAAAAGTCATTCCACCCTGAGACCAGAATCTCCTATCTCACCGACCTTGCTGAAAGGGTGAGCCTGCTGAAAAGCGCCGGAGTGGACAGAGTCATCGTGCTGTCTTTCACCAGAGAGCTTGCCGGGATGAGTGCCGAACGCTTCGTCTCTCTTCTTACGAGATACCTCAAGATGCGCGGGCTTATCATCGGCTCCGACTTCGCCCTGGGCCGCAAACGGGAGGGCACCGCCGAAGTCCTCAAGGAACTGGGCGAGAAGATGGGTTTCGCTGTCAGTGTCGTGCCGCCAGCGGTGATAAGCGGCGAGGTCGTGAGCAGCACTGCCATAAGAAACGCCCTGTTACAGGGTGATGTGGAAAAGGTGACACGTTTCACGGGACGCCCTTTCAGCCTGAAGCGGCGTGTGCAGAGCGGTGCGGGACGGGGGGGGAAGATGGGCTTTCCCACCGCCAACCTGGAGATTGACCCCGAGCAGGCACTGCCAAAGGATGGCGTCTATGCCACCCTGGCCGAAACCGGCGGCAAGAGCTACAGGTCACTCACCTATATCGGGGAGCGCCCCACATTCAATGGTGGTTCCCGCTCCGTCGAGGTCTATATCATCGACTACAAGGGGGACCTCTACGGAAAAGAACTCAAGGTCAGTTTCATCCAGCATCTGCGCGATGATAAAAAGTTCGCCTCCGCTCAGGAGCTGGAGATGCAGATAGCCGAGGATATAAAAAAAGGTAAGGCGGTATTAAGCGCAGGACAAAAATGACATGAGCTATGATATCGAATATATTCTGAGGCGCGCCGTCGCCGAAATCATCGTCAAAGAGGAGCTTATAAAGCTTCTTCGCTCCGGGAAAAAGCTCCGCCTCAAAGAGGGCTTTGACCCCTCCTCCCCTGATATCCACCTTGGGCACATGGTTGGTCTGAGAAAGCTGAGACAGCTCCAGGAGCTGGGGCACCAGGTCGTCCTCATCGTTGGCGACTGGACGGCACAGATTGGCGACCCCAGCGGGGTCTCCGTCACCCGCCCCATGCTCACCGAAGCACAAGTGCGGGCAAATGCCGAGACCTATATGCAGCAGTTCTTCAAGGTGGTTGACCGGGAAAAGGCTGAGGTCAGGTGGCAGAGCGAGTGGTTCGGCAAATTCTCCCTCGCCGATGTCATCAGGCTCACCAGCAAGTTCACCATCGCCCAGTTCCTCGCCCGTGATGATTTCAATAAACGCTATCACGAGGGACGCCCCATCACCATTACCGAGTTCATCTACCCACTGCTTCAGGCATACGATTCGGTCGCTATCAGGGCCGATGTAGAGTTCGGCGGCACCGACCAGAAGTTCAATTTGCTTGTCGGGAGAGAGCTGCAGTCTATGGTGGGTCAACAGCCACAGCAAATCTTCACTGTGCCGCTCCTTGTAGGCACCGACGGCAGCCACAAGATGAGCAAGAGCCTGGGCAACTACATCGGCGTTGCCGAGCCGCCAAAGGAGATTTTCGGCAAGGTCATGTCCATCCAGGACGCCCTTATATTGCAGTATTTTGAGCTTCTGACCGATGTCCCCGATAGGGAGCTTCAGGAGTTCAAGAGAGGACTTGAAGGCGGCATCATCAACCCCATGATGCTCAAGAAGCGCCTGGCATCGGAGATTATCACCCAGCTCTACAGCAACGCCGAGGCAAAGGAAGCTGAAGCCCATTTCGTCAGGGTCTTCCAGAAAAGGGAGCTACCGGAGAACATAAAGGAATACCGCACCGCCCTGAAAGGCAGCACGGACATGAGGGATATACTGGTCGGGGCGAAGCTTACGAGGAGCCGCAGCGAGGCTAGCCGTCTCATTGAGCAGGGTGCGGTGGAAATAGACGGGGAAAAGATAGCTGGCATAAACGCCATGGTTAAGGACGGCAGTATTATTAAAGTAGGCAGCCGCCGCTTTATTAGAGTAATAAATTCTTACTAGAAACAGGAAAGGAGACATTCATGAGCAACCTGCGTATCCCAGGCCCTACCCCCCTACCCCCTGAGGTCCTCCAGGCTCAGGCCAAGCCAATGGTAGACCATCGTGGGCCCGAGTTTCAGGAGTTACTCCAGAGGGTAACAACCAACCTCAAAATCCTTTTCCAGACCAAGAACGA
>JAZDNC010000009.1:0-30030 GCA_043800335.1 Chloroflexota bacterium | reverse complement strand
GGGTGCAGGAAGCCCTCCGCGTGCTTGAGGAGCTGGCCAAGCTTCCTGGGAGCAAGCTTCCGTCTACCGATAAATACCGCCACGCCCGCTTCAGTCTCTACACCATTGAACAGGAGCTGGTCCTGAGAATCACGCGCCGGGATAAAATGAGTCTTGTGCGCGGGCTTTGCCCTATTCTGGACACGCAGGCACTCAGAGGCAGAAGTCATCTCGAAGTAGCTGAACAGATTATCAAGGGTGGGGCCAAGGTCATCCAGCTCAGGGATAAGGTTTCCCTCAAGAGAGACCTTGCTCCGATTGCCCTTGCCCTCAGGAAGCGCTGCCGGGAAAGCGGTTGTCTTTTTATCATGAATGACTACCTTGACCTGGCGCTGGCAACCGATGCCGACGGGCTTCACGTGGGGCAGGAAGACCTGCCGGCGAGGGAAGCGCGAAGACTGCTTCCATTGGACAAGATTCTGGGCGTCTCCTGCCAAGATGTGGGAAAAGCGGTTCAGGCGGAGAAGGACGGGGCAGATTATATCGGGCACGGGGCTATCTTCCCCACCGGCTCGAAGGAAGGCGCTAAAGCCGTTGGAATGTCCCGTCTTTCTGAGATAAAGAAGGCAGTATCCATTCCTGTTATCGCCATCGGTGGCATTAACCATGGGAATGTAGCGCAGGTAATTAAGGCAGGGGCTGATGGGGTTGCCGTCATCGGTGCTATTCTGGGTGCCGAGTCGCCTGAGACGGCGACACGTGAGCTAATCAAGAAGGTAGAATCGGGAAAGTAGATGAAACTGACGGCTAAACTGGATAAGATTGCTGAGGACATCCGCCTGAGTCTGGAATCTAAGGACAGAGCGAGAGAAAAAGCCCTGCCACTATCGCGTGACGCCATCCGCTCCTGCGCTAACGCCATCCGCGCCGTGCATCGTCACGAGTTCGCTGAAGCGAAGGAGATGCTTGCCTCTGCCCGCAAGATGCTCAGGGAAGCCAGGGTTGTCGTCAAGGAGTGCGGGGAGCTGGCGAACACGGGCTTCATCCGCGACGCCGAAAAAGAATACGCCGAGGGGAGTGCCGTTCTGGCTCTGGTGACGGGAAGACCGGTGCCTCATCCCGATAAACTCAGGGTTGACCATGCGGCTTATCTCAACGGGCTGGGGGAGGCGGTAGGGGAACTCCGGCGCTATATCCTCGACGGGCTGAGAAAGGGCGATACGGGAAGGGGCGAGGAGCTTCTTCTGGCCATGGACGATATCTATAACATTCTGGTCACCATGGATTTCCCCGATGCCCTCACCGGCGGGCTCCGGCGCACCACGGACAACGTGAGGGGGATTCTGGAAAAGACCCGCGGTGACCTGACTCTTATGCTCACGGAGAAAAATCTGGAGGCAAAATTAACGAAACTTAAGGGTAAGATTTCGCCGTCTGGCGACTAGTTTAGGGAGGAAGGACAAGGAATGTTCTATTTTCTGATTGCTACCATCTCGGGTGTCCTGGCTCTGCTGCTCACGGGGTATATGGCTCTCTACATCGTGCGTCAGGACGAGGGCACAGCGAAGATGAAGGAAATCGCCGCCGCCGTAAGGGAGGGCGCTATGGCTTTTCTGGGCCGGGAGTACCGTGTCCTGGCGATATTTGTTGTGGTCGTTGCCATCATCTTGGGCATAATGCCTGGTCTGGGCTGGTGGGCAGCGGCATCTTTCATTTTGGGTGCAGCTTCATCCGGGCTTACCGGTTTTCTGGGGATGAGTGTGGCGGTAAGGTCAAACAGCCGGGCTGCCGCCGCCGTCCAGAAGAGCCTGAGCCGGGGGCTGGGGGTGGCTTTCCGCGGTGGGGCGGTGATGGGTATGAGCATCGTCGGTATCGGCATCATCGGTCTCAGCATCGTCTATTTCCTCTTCAGCCGAGAGCGTAATTTTATGACCATCATCGCCGCCTACGGTATGGGCGCCTCCGGGGTGGCTCTCTTCGCTCGTGTCGGTGGCGGTATCTATACCAAGGCGGCTGATGCCGGCTCCGACCTGGTGGGTAAGGTGGAGGCGGGTATCCCTGAGGACGACCCGCGCAACGCCGGTGTCATCGCCGACCTGGTGGGGGACAATGTCGGTGACTGTGCCGGTGCCGGTGCCGACCTCTTTGAGTCATATGTTGAATCAATCATCGCTGTGATTACTCTTTCCGGGGTGGCGGTTCTTGCCGGTAGCGTGGGTAAAGCCCTGGTGCCTGACGAACCCACCGCCTGGTACCTGCCCATGATGGTGGCGGCGGGGGGTATCATCGCCTCAATCATCGGCATCTTTCTGGTGCGCTCCGGCGAGAAAGCAGATATGGGCGCCCTGCTGAACGCACTTAGGCGTGGTACCTACACTGCCTCAGTGCTGGCGACAGTCTTCGCCTTCCTTGCGGTCTATCTCCTCGGCGTCAATCTGAACGTCTTCTGGGCGATACTGGCGGGTCTCATCGCCGGGGTTATTATCGGTGAGGCGGCTAACTACTACACCTCCTACGCTTATAAACCGACGGCGCAGGTGGCGGGGGCGGCTCAGACCGGTGCGGCTACGCTTATCATCGCCGGTTTTGCCAACGGTCTCATGAGCACAGTGCCCACGGTCATTTTTGTCGCTATTGCCGTTGTGGTGGCTTACCGATTCGCCGGCATGTACGGTGTGGCGATTGCTGGTGTCGGCATGCTGTCTACGCTGGGTATCGTTGATGCCACTGATGCCTACGGGCCCATCGCCGACAACGCCGGGGGTATCGCCGAGATGTCGGGACTTCCCCATGAGGTCAGGGATAAGACCGATGCCCTCGATGCCATGGGTAACACCACCAAGGCAACGGGCAAGGGCTTTGCCGTCGGCTCGGCGGCGCTGACCGCCCTGGCGCTGATTCTCGCCTACACCCAGGCGGCGAATATTAAGTTTGAGCAGTTGAGCCTCTTGGATGCCAGGCTCATCGCCGGGCTTTTCCTCGGCGCGATGCTGCCGGCGGTCTTCGCCGCCCTGACCATGGCGGCGGTGGGCAGGACTGCCATGTCAATCGTCAATGAGGTGCGCCGCCAGTTCCGTGAGATAAAGGGACTGATGGAGGGGAAAGCCAAACCCGAGTATGCGAGGTGTGTTGACATCTGCACCCGAGATGCGCTCAGGGAGATGATTACGCCCAGTATTATCACGGTTATTGCCCCGGTGATTGTCAGTCTGCTACTGGGTCCGGTAGCTCTGGCGGGCTTTTTGGCGGGGGCGACCGCAAGTGGCTTTATCCTGGGGATAACCCTGGCTAACGCCGGCGGCTCCTGGGACAACGCCAAGAAATTTATCGAGAGTGGGCAGTTTGGTGGTAAAGGCTCTGATGCCCATAAGGCTGCCGTCGTCGGCGATGCGGTGGGTGACCCGATGAAGGACACCTCCGGACCCTCCCTTAACATCATGATTAAGCTCATGACGGTGATTTCCCTAGTGCTGGCGCCGGTGCTGAGCCGGTTCCCGGGAATAATCTAAAGCTGACTCCGCTCATGGTGAGACTTCGACGGGCTTAGTCGAACCATAGCGGAAGTGAATCTAGATAAATCTTAAGGGGCTCCTAAGAGGAGCCCCTTTCTTATTGGCAGGAATTCTATCTCTTATTCCAGAAACGGGTTTTCTTCTCTTTCGTCACCGATGGTGCTATCTGGCCCGTGCCCGGGATAAACGATGGTCTCATCGGGCAGGGGCAGGAGATAGGACTTGATGCTGTTCATGATGTCGCGGTAGCTGCCGCCGGCGAAATCGGTGCGTCCGATGCCGCCGTTAAAGAGCGTATCGCCGCTGAAGACTGCCCCCTCGCCGTAGAGGGAGATACTGCCCCGGGTGTGCCCCGGGGTGTGCAGGACGGTAAAATTCAGATTGCCCACATTTATCGTGTCGCGGTGCTTGAGCAGGCGGTCGGGCTCGGGTGGCACGGGATAGCTGAGTCCCATGAAGCCGCGGCTGGCATTTGTTTTGAGCAGAGGCGCATCTTCTTCGTGGATGGCGACGCTAGCGCCGGTCGTATCCTTGACCTCTTTGAGGGCGCCTATGTGGTCAACATGGGCATGGGTCAAAAGGATGAGCTTGACCTCAAGCTTGAGCTGGGCGGCGTGGTTCAGGATGGCTTCGGCGTTGTCTGCCGGGTCAATCACCATCGCCTCGCCGGTCTTTTCCGAGCCGACGATGTAGCAGTTGGTGGCAAGGGGTCCCAGCACGAGTGTTTTGAGAATCATAGCACTTTCTGGCGGAAAGAGATGGTGTATTCTAGCACTAAACGGGGAGAGAGACAAATCCTATCGGGCATAGCTGAGGTTGTAGCAGCAGAACGAACTTTTAGGCTGACACGTGATTTATTGACACCTGTGACTTACTGGCACTAGACTGTAACTGCTGGAAGTGAAATAGCAGGTATTAAGGGGCAAAATGCAGTATTCACAAATTAGACCATCACAACTAAGTGAACTCTCTGAACGAGTACGGCGCTCCAATTATTCCAAATATCTTCGCTCTGTAAGATTGGCCAGAGTTCGCGGTTTTTCAGGCGCAGCAGTATCCTTCGATTTTCCTGTCACCGCTTTGGTTGGGCCCAACGGAGGTGGCAAATCTACAGTTCTCGGTGCGGCTGCCTGTGCGTACAAAGCGGTCAAGCCTGGTCTTTTCTTCCCAAAAAGTTCTATTGGAGACAGTTCCATGTCACAATGGTCTATTGAATATGATCTCATTGACAAGGAAATAAACCCTAATAACCCTATCCGCCGTAGCAGTGTCTTCAGGCAGCTGAGGTGGAACAGAAAAGACCTAACTAACCGAAAAGTATCTTACTTCGGTATTGCAAGAACAGTTCCAGCCGGTGAACGACCAGAATTCAAGAAGCTAATGCGCCCCTCATATGTACATACCCAGCCATTGGAATCTCTTTCAGGTCAAGCCGCGTTGGAAATTGAACATATTCTTGGACGGAGTGTCAGCGAATTTAAGCACACTGATATTGCGGGCGGTAAGACATTTCATGTAGGGCGGAATCGTGGTAACGAATATTCCGAATTCCACTTTGGGGCTGGTGAATCATCAATAATACGTATTGTCACTGAGATTGAACGTGTACCAGAAAGCTCACTAATACTTATAGAGGAGATTGAGAATGGTCTGCACCCTGTAGCTACACAACGTCTGGTGGAGTACTTGATAGCTGCTGCCTCCAGAAGGCGTATCCAAGCAGTTTTTACTACGCACAGTGATGATGCACTGCTACCCCTGCCTCAGGAAGCAGTATGGTCGTGTTTGGACGGTCAAACACAACAGGGCAAACTAAGCGTAAAGACACTACGCGCAATTTCTGGGAAGGTCGACACCGCACTTGCAATCTTTACTGAAGATGAATTCGGAAAATTCGTGGTTCAGGCGATTATCCGCGAGCATATCCCTGATTGTTATGACCAAGTGGAAGTACATGCAGTGTCTGGCGATGGCAACGCCGTTCGCGTACACCAGAACCGATTGCAAGATCCCACGGCCACATATAGGTCACTATGTGTTATTGATGGCGATTCTGCACAACAAGAGAATCAGGGATGTGGAATTTTTCGGCTACCTGGCACACAGCCTGAATCGACAGTTTTCAATGGAGTGTTTAATGCGTTATCTATAAATGCCGCAATCCTAACCGTGTCTCTCCAGCTTGACCCAACGAAACAGGATTTCGTTACTCGCATACTCAACGAAATTGCTCTTACAAACAGGGATTCGCATGTTCTGTTTAATCAAGTCGGAATCAAGCTGGGCTTTATCCCGGAAGATGTTGTAAGGGGTGCCTTTATCAATCTTTGGATTAGAGGTCAGGTGGGCTCGCTGCGTCCATTGGTGGAGAGAATTGGGAACGAAATTCTAGCTTACAGGGGTGAGACACCACGAACAGGTGGCACTCCTGCTGCACCTTAGACACACCATTGCCTGCTAGGGAATAAACAAAAAGCACAGGCTTTCGTTATGCTTACTTCAAATCCATCTGATAGAACCTGCCCTGCTTCTACCCACCCAGTACCGCCTCAATGGCGCTCATGATTTTAGTCCTGTCGGGCACGGCGAACTTCTCCAGCGGCGGGCTGTAGGGTATGGGCACACCGAGTCCGGTGACCAGTTTCGGTGCTGATTTCAGCCGGCTAAAGGTCTTATCATCCTGAACCACCAGAGAAACAATCTCTGAAGCGGCGCTACAGGTAGGACAGGCTTCATCCACCACCACCAGCCTGCCCGTCTTCCCGACCGAATCCCTGATTGATTTTATATCCATCGGCACCAGCGTCCTGGGGTCAATCACCTCCACCGAGACACCCTGCTTTGCCATCTCATCCGCCGCTTTCAGGGCTTCGTAGTTCATCCGGGAGAGCGCCACCACGGTGACATCGCTACCTTCTCTTCTCACAATTGCCTCGCCGAAGGGTATGGCATAGTCCGCCTCGGGCACCTCACCTCTGGTCTCTAAAAGTGCGGTGTGCTGGAAATAGATTACCGGGTTGTTGTCTCTGAGAGCCGACTTCAGAAGCCCCTTGTTATCATAAGGAGTTGCCGGCAGGACAATCTTGAGCCCGGGGACGTTCATGTACATGGAGTAGGGGCTTATCTGGTGCTGGGCGGCCATGTACCTGCCTGCTCCCACCCACATCATGTAGACAATGGGGAACTTCGCCTGCCCCCCGAACATGTAGGTAATCTTTGCCGCCTGGTTCACAAACTGGTCCATGGCGACGAAGGCGAAGGTGGCGTAGCGGAGGTTGACTACGGGTCGGAAACCTGAGCCAGCCAGCCCGATGGCGGAGCCCGCCACCGATGACTCGGAAATGGGGGTCATCCGAATTCGCTCCGCACCGAACTCCTTTACCATCGCCGAGGAGACATCGGTGCTCATGTAGACGAATTTCGTATCCTTGCGGAATTCCTCGGTGAGTGCCTCGCTCGCCGCCTGATTATAAGTTATCTCTCTCATACTACCATCGTCTCCCTGTTATCTGTTAATTGGCGTTAAAATGCGCCGCTCATGGTGAGCCTTCGGCGTGGTTCCACTGAGTCACCACGAAGTGAGCTCAGTCGAACGCTTGTCGAACCAAGCGGCGTATTCAAAACCCCACCCTTCGACAGGCTCAGGGTGAGCGGATTGTTATGACGGCTCTTATACACGAGACTTACTCCGAAAAGAGGTTAGCCAGCGCCGCCTGAGGCTCCGGATACGGGCTTTCCAGGGCGAAGTTTATGGCACCCTTGATTTTCGCTCTAATCTCCTCATCAATCTTCTCAAGCTCCTCTTTGCTGACTATCTCGGCTTCAATCATTTTATTACCCAGCGCCGGAACGGGGTCTCGCTTTTTCCAGGACTCGACCTCGTCTTTGGGGCGGGGGTCGCCCAGAGGCCAGAGGGCTTCGGTGTGGGTGCGCCAGCGGTAGGTCTTAAGCTCAAGAAAGGAGGGACCGCCACCGCTTCTGGCTCTTCCCACTGCTTCTCTGGCTTTTTCGTAGACGGCAAGTACATCATTTCCGTCAACGACCTGCGCCGGTATGGCGTAGGCGGCGGCTCTTTGGGCGATGTCCTTCACCGGAATGGCGTAGGTTGCCGGCACGGTTGAGCCGTAGAGATTGTTCTCACAGGCGAAGACAATGGGCAGTCTCCAGATTGAAGCCAGGTTCATGTTCTCGTGGAAAGTCCCTTCGTGGGTGGCACCGTCGCCGAAGAAAGCAACGGCGACCCTGCCTGAGCCTTCCAGTTTGCAGGCGAGCGCGGCGCCGGTGGCGATACCGAAACCTCCACCCACGATGCCGTTTGCCCCCAGCATCCCGATACCGAAATCAGCGATGTGCATTGAGCCACCCTTGCCCTGACAGTAGCCGGTAGCCCTGCCGTAAAGCTCTGCCATCATACGGTTCAAATCGGCGCCCTTGGCGATACAGTGCCCGTGACCGCGGTGTGTGCTCACAATTCTATCATCGGGGCGCAGGGCGGCGCAGACGCCGGTGGCGCAGGCTTCCTCGCCGATGTAGGAGTGAACCAGCCCGGGCACCGCCATGTCTTTGTAGTCTTCGGCGACCCTCTCTTCAAAACGGCGGATGGTGAGCATGGTGCGGTAGAGCTTGATGAGTTCCTCTTTTTTAAAGTCTCTGAGTGCCACTTGCGTCTCCTTTTTCAAGGAAAATAAGGCTTGACAGACCAAGGTCAGTTTAAGTGAATAAACAGGTCAAGTCAAGAACGTGTCATTGCGAGCGGAGCGAAGCAATCCGCTTCCTGCATCGCGATAAAGAGGCGGATTGCCACGGGCTTAAGCCCTCGCAATGACTCTTAAGATTGCCGACGAGAAACAGATGTTGGATAATGAGAAGACGAAGCGATAGGAGGTCTACCTGAATGTCCGAGGCATTAGGGAAGATAGAAAAGCCTGAAGCACAGGATTTCAAACAGGGGAAAAAGCTCTTTCTGGTGCCCCTCGTCTTCATGCCGGTTGAGATGGACGCT
The DNA here is from genome assembly GCA_043800335.1 of Chloroflexota bacterium. Classification (GTDB taxonomy): domain Bacteria; phylum Chloroflexota; class Dehalococcoidia; order Dehalococcoidales; family JAZDNC01; genus JAZDNC01. The sequence goes on along the minus strand of JAZDNC010000009.1, from coordinate 21,537 downwards.
GGCTTGATGAAGCTAATTCAGCGCTACTGGGAAGAGGCGGAAGCCCACCTTAAAATGCTTGAAGAAAAGCTGTCTCAGGCAAAAAAGCTGTATCACGAGCTTATCACCGGGGCAGAAGAAAAGGGATTAAAAGACATTGAAAAGCTGAGCGGTGATAGCTTCGAACTGATTAAAAGGCGGATAGAGAGTGGTGCTAGGCTGGAGAAGACCGAGGACGAGGCGCTCCTCGGCGAGTTTCTGGACTGGGGGCGCTGTCTTGCCCTGGGACTCCAGAGCGAGGCAGCCTTCAGCCTGATTTATGATGCCTACGTCAAGGTACAGAAGAAGCGGAATGAGTTCATCGTCGGGAAGATTAATGAGACACTGGGGCAGGGTGAGGCAGGTATCCTGTTCATAAGGGAGGGACACGGACTTCAGTTTCCCGTCGACATTCAGGTCTTTTACGTCGCGCCGCCGGCGCTGGACGAAATCAAGCGCTATTTAAGAGAGCCAAAGACCAAGGACGAAACAAAGACCTAGCGTTAGCGACTGGAAAAGTGTAGCCGACTCCTGCTTTACAAATGCCCCTTTGGTCATTGTGAGCGTCAGCGAAGCAATCCGTCTCTTTCTTACTATTATGTAGGAAGCGGATTGCCGCGGGCTAAAGCCCTCTCAATGACTGTCTTTAATTCGCTCCGAATGACAAAGGATTGATGGCAGTTTCTATTTTCTACTGCTCCTGTGTATAATGTCTCTACTTTGTTCAAAAGATTTCAGGCCCATGCTTTACAACAGGGACTACGACTTTTTTGATGGTATCAGCTACGTTTCTGGTAGTGAAGCCCCCGAGTTCACCTGCTTTTGTTGTGGCGTCTGCTGCAGTAAATACAGTGTCGGCGTCAGTCTGGATGAGGGAATGGGGATTGCCGCCTGGTTTAACTTTACCTGGGATGACTGGCAAGACAAGTACACCGACCCCAGCCTTTCCCGGGGCGAGCTTTTTATCCTGCGCCGCCGCCCGAATGGCTTGTGCGTCTTTCTTGAACCGGGTGAAGATGGTAAGACATTCAAATGTCGTATCCATGAGTGTAAGCCCGCACTCTGCCGCGACTGGCTCGCCAGTCTCTTTCAGCCCGACTGTCAAGAAGGTCTAGCCAAATACTGGGGGCTAACGGTCAGCCCTTCCGGGCAGATTGAGGGACCCCGGGAGAAACTTAAGGAGTTTTACCAATTTCTCTCGCAAATAAACGGCGGCATCTCCTTTGCCGAGCCGGAAACGCTGAGTGATGAACCAGCTCTGGAGCCTCCCGCTGCGGACTGAGTCCTAAGACTGGACAGGCACTCTGAAGAGAGAATATAATTTTGATGCTTGTAAGGCCGCCTTATTTTTTGGTCGGACTAACGGAGGTAACATGGCAAGTGACCTTAAGCAATACTGCCGTGACGTTCCCGATTTCCCCAAAAAGGGGATTATCTTCAAGGACATCACCATCCTCCTGAAAGACGCATCTAAATTCAAAGAAGCCATTGATTTGCTCGCCGAGAGATATATGGGCAAGGGAATTGACATCGTTGCCAGCGTTGAATCCCGGGGCTTCATCATCGGTGCTGCTCTCGCCTATAAGCTCGGGGCTGGATTCGTTCCGGTAAGGAAGAAGGGGAAACTGCCCTGGCTCACCCTCGGCTGTACCTACGAACTTGAATACGGGACGGACACCCTGGAAATCCATCAGGACGCCATCAAGCCCGGGCAAAAGGTTCTTATCGTTGATGACCTTATTGCTACTGGCGGCACCGCCGGGGCGGTGATAAATCTGGTTGAGCAACTGGGGGGTAAAGTGGTAGAGCTTGCCTTCCTGGTTGAATTAGCTTTCCTCAACGGGCGGGAGAAGGTTAAAAAATATCCCGTTTTTTCCCTGATACAGTACTAGCTGGATATAGCTTCGACGAACTGGAGAGGGCTATGGTGTACTCAACGAATAAGACTCTTTTCGAAAACCGATACGATGCCGGCAGAAAGCTTGCCGAGAAACTCACTGAATATCAGGGACGTCCAGTGCTGGTTCTGGCAATTCCCAACGGGGGCATGCCCATCGGGCTGGAAGTGGCTCTAGCGCTTGAGGCTGAGCTTGACATTATTATCTCCCGCAAAATACCCATTCCTCTCCGCCCCGAGAGTGGTTTCGGCGCGGTGACCGATGACGGCACCGTCATCCTGAACCAGCAGGTGGTTGACCGTCTGGGGCTCACCCAGGAGCAGGTGAACCAGCAGATTAGCGATGTAACTGCCAATATCAGGAAGCGCATGTTGCTTTACCGGGGAAACCGGACCCTTACCCTGATTCCGGGGAAGACGGTGATTCTCGTCGACGATGGCTTAGCCTCGGGCTACACCATGCTGGCGGCAATTGAATCGGTGAGGCGCCGTAGACCGAGGCAGATTATCGTTGCCGTACCCGCGGCATCGGGGAATGCCGTTCTGGAGGTGGAAAGGGTCTGCGACAAGGTAATAACCTATGTTACCAGCAGTACGCCTGAGTTCTACATCGCCGACTACTACCAGTCCTGGCATGACCTGACCGATGACGAAGCCCTGAAGTGCCTCCGCGAGGCGCAGGTAAGAAAGTTCAGGGCGAATTTGCCAAGCGCAAACCCAGGAACTCAGGGAGAGAGATAAATCGTCAGGGCTCAGCTAAGAGAGTCTCTGAAATCCCGCGTCTGAAACGTTCCAGCAGGCTCGCTGTGATACTTTCAAAATTCTGGACAGGTCCCGGAGAATCGTCATTGCGAGCGAAGCGAATCAAACTGAATTATTCCACACCCGTTAGGGTGTGGGCTACCTCCATTATTCCTGAAGTTCAATGAGCAATTGATTTTCATGGTCTTTAGGTCTTCAGAGAGATAGACCATGATGCCAAGTTTGCTTATTATATTGTACTTTTCGGTAAATGTCGCCTTATCAAGATTACTCTGCGCCAACCTCTCCAGTTCGTTTTTCAGCTCATCGATATTGACCTTAGAGCCTGATACTCGATATCCCGCTCAGACGCTCTATCTCCTTCTCTGCCTTGCCTACCGCCTCCTGGTACCGCTCACCCTGGATTTGGCCGCATTCAGGTCGTACAGTCCGCCTTCAAAACCCTCCCTGGGATGAGAGAGGAAAGTAACAAAGCTGTCAATTAGAGTACTGACATTATCCTCTGTCTCCTTTATGCTTTCCTCACTTATAATAAACTGGGCAGGTTCCTTAATTAGCGTAGTCAAGGAATTTAGGTCGACTTCGTACCAGTCTGACACTGCTTTCGCTATCGCGTTCTTCTTATACAGCAACTGAAACATTGAAAGCAACGAGACCTCGTGATTCTGAAGAAGCGGCCTCTTGAAATCACAAAGCGTCAGATTGTTGAGTAGGGTTGCCGCCTGGTTTGGGTAGTGGCAGTCCTCCAGATTCAGTCGGAGGAAGCTGTCTTCAAGATCCGTATCAATCTATCCATGTTAGCAATCAGACGCTGGCGCAGGTTTTGGGGAAGACGGGATAGGATGTCTGCAGGCACAACATCCTCCACCTTTAGTTCGTCCAGAAGAGTCGCTTTATACTCGGGAAAAGCTCCCGCCAGTTGTTGAACGAAATCTAGGAACGCATCGCCAAGGCTTCCCCTTGCGAGGCTCATAACACTCTGCACATTGTTTTTGAACGCGCTGTCATCTCCAACTGAGCTATCAAGTATTTCTCGGCTTGTCGCGACTAAAGTCTCAACGCTCTGTGTGTCGAGGAGGTTTGACAAGAGCGCAGGGTACCGGGATAAATCCTTCACCTGGGTGAAGAAAGTAGGACCAGAGTGACTCTTCAGTCCGGTAACCATTTCTTTCCCGAATGACGCAGCGATTTTGTCATAGATTAGCAGGCGTTTCGCCGGCTCAATATTCGCCGTTTCCCGTATCAGCTGAGCAACATGTGCTTCGGCTTCAGCGGGAGAATCTTGAAGTAGCATAGTAAAAATCTCTATCAGCTCTTCGGGGTCCTTCCATTTATGCTCGCGTAAGATGGCCTGAGCATAGTATTTTGCCTCCTGCTTCTTACCTCGCTGGCGCATCTGTGAAACAGCACCGACCGAAACTGCTCCCTCTATCACCTCCAGGTCTCTCGCAAAATCCCTTGTTCTTGAGCGCGGGTCACCGACGCTAGTTTCTCCTCGCTCCCACAGACTATGGAGCGCTTTGATTCCTTCTTTACCTCTCCGGTTGAACTCTTCTATGAAAGAACGGGCAATTTTGCGCTCTGAGGTACCGGTGCCCGTATCTGTATAGTCATGAGCTATGTCTACATAGTCTCGTGCTCCCGAAAGCGTGAGAGAGCGCTCCTGGACGAGCTTGAGCTTGAAATCGGATTCGCTGCGTTGTTTACCATACTCCCGGCTTAAGGGAGCCGTGATGAATGAAACCGCCCTTTGACTTGGTGGCAACATCTGGATTACTGTAGATGCCAAGCTGAGCATCTGCCCGGAATCCCTGTCGGCGCAGACAATTGTGGTACTGTCATTTGCCAGTATTCGTTCCAGGATTCGCATCAGTGAACTCAAAGTTGCTCCCGCAATGGTATCTCCCCCGGGTTCCACTTGCAGGTCTTCGGTTCGGACGTCTAAATGAGGGAGCTCGCCTGACCTTTGCGTGTCAACCATCAAGTAGCGCGCCAAGCCCGCCACCGGGGCTTTTAAAGCCAGGTAGTCCTTAAGCGGGATGATTATGTTGTGGCTGTAAATCCCAATTCGGTTGAACTCATCTCTGGCGTCGTCGGTAAAAAGGGATAACACAATGTGTTCGCGGTATGTCTGTAGTGCCCACACCTTCCCCAGCTTCTCAAGCGACTTTGAATCTACCGGAAGCGGTTCGCGGAAGGCTATCCACTGATGCTTGTCTAAGTTGGGAGTGCACGCTGTTATGCCGTAACCCTGGTTCGGATAAGCCGAGTAAATAAAGTGCTCTAATAGCATGATGTATTTACAGCGTTACTGTATCTTAGATGTCGGAAAGCCATTTGGCGATATTAACATACTCTCCGGCGGTAAATTCGAGCGGGAGAACCATCTCCATTTTACCGGACTGTTCATCTTGCTTCATGGTGATGCCGCTTCTGAAATACCTGAGGTTCTTGGCCGCGACATTCCTCAGGGCATAACTCAGGTTATTGTAGGTGGTCGGCAGATATTCCCTGACCACATCCTGAAAAGCCTTGAGATTCTTCTCGGTGGTTTTCCCGGTTTCTACAAAAAGGCCTTCTCTTTCCATGGAGTAGTAGTCCACTTTTCCGAGGGGCAACCAGGTCTCGGCGATATCGTATTTGGCGAAAATAATCCCGAGAGCCTTGATACTGCCGCGCGTTCGGCTCTTGTACTCCTGAAGAGCAAGACATAAGTGTCCCAGGTGGAGGTCGTGGTCGGCTTTCTTTGCCTCGCTTTCCCGGCTGTGAGTCGGGTCACAGACCATGCTGTCCACAACGAAGACAAACACATCCGAGTTCAAGATAGCCGCCAGGGCTTTTCTGTCCCTGAGGTCGGCAATGATTTGCTGTACGTTCCGGGCGGTTCGCATCGACTCAAGAGTGCGCTCTATGTCCTCACCCGATATGTCATAGGAGTCGATTTCTACATCTCTCCAGCCTATAGGTTTTTTGAACCTGAGTTTGAACTTTACCTCTTCCTGAGTTCCTCCCTTGGTTATTTCAGGCCAGTCCCCGCGCCGGAGTCTTGCCACTATGTCGTACAAATACCCGGCCGCCGCCAGGTCCGCCACAAATTGAAAGTTCTTATCTCTGTTCGCTAATGCCGTCAGCCCCTCGTGGAGAAGCCCGAGAGATGTCGTCTTCCCGGCACCTCTGATACCGACGATGCTCACACTTGACATGCTAGCCTCCTAGCGCTCCTGGCGAGCGTAAATTCTTGTGGTGTCGGACGGGAGCAGTAGACACTCGGAGACTACTCTAAAGGAAAAAAATAAGGCTGTCAAGTTTCGTCTGCCCTTGACAGTCCCATTACGCAGGATATAATCTATGCCTGTTCAGCCACCCTGTAAAAATGACCCTCGGGAGAGGTGGAACAATGGACAGTCTGCCCGGTGCTCTCCAGATATGCGTGGTTGGGTGTGGTGAGTGCGGTTCAAGAATTGCCGCCTATTTTGACAAGATGCCGTCTTTTCTGCAGCATCGTACCTGGCGCTGGTACCCGGTACGCTGCGCGGCGATTGACACCGACCCCAGCATCCAGAGACAGCTCCCGAGACCACCATGGGACTGGCATCAGATTGAAGATATCCATATTCTCCCCCTGGCTTCCCCCGAGGTTCTTTTTGAAAGGGTGTTCAGCAATTCGCCCCAGGCGGGTTGGAACACGCTGCCGACACGGGAAAAAAGCGGCGCGGGTGGCTTCCCTTTTATGGGCACACTGGCGGCTGAGGAGCATCTTCTCAAAGACACTCCACTGAGAAATGAGCTACAGAAAACTTTAATCGGAAGAGGATTTACGCAGGGTTCGCTTCTGGTTGTTAACAGCCTCAGTGGCGGCACGGGCACTGGATTTGGGCCGACTATGCCGGAGTTCTTTGCCTCTTTCTTTAATCAGCCCAGAATAACGCTCAGCCTCTCCATCGTGCCCCAGATAACGCTATTTGAGACAAAAGGGCAGGTGTATCCGGCAAATATATTGTACGGCTTGTTCAAGCTATCCCAGAGCAAACGGGTTGACGCGGTGATACTCGCTGATAACGACATTCTGAGCCGGTACTACGGCTGCAAAGGGAACCCTAACTACAATAGTCTCCTCCATGAAATCCTGTCGAACATCCTGCTTGCCACCATCGGTGAATACGGGTGTCCCAGCTTCGGCAAAAGCCTCGATATCGCCGACATCAGAAGGACACTGAGACCCTATCGCGGTCTGGGTCTGCCCGAGCTTTGCACCCTGAGCTTTGCGGTAAAGAGACCGCCGAATCGCTGGTTACTGCGGCTGACCGGGCCGGTCGGAAAGGCGACCCATATCACCAGGTGGCTGAGGAGTCTCGTGGACTCTGTGGTGTTTAAGGATAGGATTCAGACGACCGTGGGTCAGGTCAGCACCGGTGTTCAAGGAGCCATCGCCGTGTTATCCGGCCCCGGATACTTTTTTGAAGATATTCTTGGAAAGCAGGAACAATACTTCTACACCCTTGAGCAATACGCCAAAGAAAAGATTTCGAGCAACCTGAGGCTGTCCTTCGTTCAGTTCCCTCACACGAAGCACGTGCGCCTGTCAATAATTCTTTCCGGCGTGACCTCAGAAAAACTGGAGAAGGTGTATCAGGAGGTAGTCCCGCCTGAAGTTCAGCGTAAAGACGGGACGCTTATGGACAGAATAAGACAATTGGACCCGAAGATGGTGGACGACCTCATGGTCGTCGAAATCAGCGAACATTTATACAAAGAAATCCTTGAGCCGGCAGGTAAACCATGAGCCTGAAGCTAACCAAGAGAACAGCAAGATTTCATGCCAGTCTAGCGCTGAGTTTGCTACTACTCGCGGTAGTTAGCGCAATCAGTCCCCAGCAGATTAGAGGAGCGTCATCTCCGCCAGCGTCAAGTCAGGAAACGATAATAGCAACACTTGATGCGACGAATGTTGAATCAACAAGCGCAACTCTGCTTAACGAACTGTTGGATATGGGTTTCAAGAACTCAGTTCAGATGTCCTTCGAAACTGGCACGTCGGGTAATGAGACTGCTGTGTCGCCAACAATAGAGACGCTTGAGCCTAGTATTACTTCAGGCAGCGTAACTTTGAAAGGCAAGATTGACGACATGGGTTCTGAAACCTCGCTTGAAGTTTATTTCGAGTACGGAACACTAATTGATGATGCTGTAACTTACGGGTCTCGAACCACTCCTGAACCAAGGACAGGGAAGGATGAATTCAGCGCTCTAGTTGTTGGGCTTGCTCCAAACACTGACTTCTATTTCCGAGCGGTAGGGGAAGGTAAAGCTGGCACCGACAAAGGGGACGGCAAACCTTTTCGGATTAAACTGGACTGGTGGAAAAATCGGAATAACTGGCTCACCGGTGGTATATCTGCGTTCCTCGCCCTCGTAGTGGGCTTTTTCTTGAGCTATATGTATTCCCAAAGAAATCTGCGCACTGACTACGGTTACTCTGACAATAGGTACTATGAAGGCGAACTGAGGAACGCCCGACAACAGATGACGACATTAAGGACAGAACTTCAGACTATAAAAGCCCGGAACGAATTTAATGCCTCGCGCCTCCCACGGCTCAAGAACGAGTATTTCAGACTTTCGGCTGAGGTGAAAAAGCTCGGGACCACACTTAGCGATATGATTTCCAGACAACTGGACGTTAACCCGCCGGAAGAGGAAGCGGCGGCGTATGCCGAGCGCGTGCGGTTACTTGAATCGATTGGTAACTACATAACGCAGGAGAGAGGGGCGTCTGAGTCTCTCAGGCGCGAGGTTCTTCAGCTGGCAACAGATTTGAGCCAGGAAAACCCGAAATTATCCGACACAGTAGAGAAAGTTGTTTCAGCAACAAATGCTGATGGACTGAACTCGCTGAAACCCGTGTTGCTCCAGCTAAAACAGCAGGTAGAAAAAAGAGAGGCTTCCCCCGAGATTAAGCTGGCTATCTCTACCCTTGAGAAAAACATTGAAGGCATCAGGGACTATAGCTACCGGCTGGTCCCCTTAAAGCTACTTAAGTTCGCCAACGAACTCATCCAGCCCCCTGCTTCTGAAAAAGAGAATGCGCTGAGGGAAAAAACCGTCCAGGAGATTATTAAGCTGATAAACGAATACCTCAAGCTCTAACCATGTTGAGTGTATCGAAGCCTCTTCTCGTACCAGCTCCAGTGTCCGGTAGGATTAAGGGGATGACGCCACGAGCCAAAATACGAATTCTTTCTCTGGCCGCTGTAATTCTCATTGCTTTTTTTGCACAGGTGCGGACATATCCCTTACCCGTTCATGCCCAAGCCTCCCTCAGTTTTTCTCCTGCCGCCGGCAGGATAGATGAAATTATTGAAATTCAAGGAAGTTCCCTCCCCCCGAATGCCCTCATTAACATTGTATTTGAGAGTCAATGGCTAGCGGATGATTATACCGATGCCAACGGACATTTAGATACACCAGTGGTCATACCATCGGGTTATGCTCCTGGGGGGAAAACCATCACCCTCAGAGTCGGGGGCACCTATTGGAACCAGTCATTTACCCTCCTGCCAGCTCTCCTTAAGTTCAAGGTAGCTGAAGCTAAAGTCTCCGATTCGGTCGTGGTCGAAGGTAGGGGATTCAACCATGATGCGATTGTGGAGGTGTCTTTCGCCGGGAACACTGTCGGGACACTGGTTACCCCTCCGGATAAAGGCGCGTTTAGTTACTCTTTCGTCGTGCCTGAGTGCAGCGCCGGAGACCAGAGTGCCACAGGTGTAGATTCTAAGCATGGGTACTCCGACCCCGGGACGTTACGCATTAACCCGAGGCTGCAATTCAGCGGGCCCTTTACCGGAAGGTTCGGTAGTTCGGTGTCGCTGAGCGGCACTGGGTTCAGTGCCAACTCAAATGTCACCATCACCTTTGCGGACACTCCCAGCGAAGCCAAAGGATGGGAGTCGGTAAGAACCAACGCCCTTGGCTCAACGGGCTCATGTAATATTCGTATCGGGGAAGGGCCGGCTGGCACAAGAAAATTAATGGCGACTGATTTGAAAGGCAATTCAGTACTGTCTGAAGAGAGCTTTACCCTGACCCCGAGCGTTACCCTCGTCGAGCCCAAGCAGGGACAGGTGTGGAGCAACATTTCAGTTCAGGGGAAGGGGTTTCTCGCCTCAGAAGGTAATATTGAAATCCGAGTTGGAAATGCTGCGGCAGGTAAAGTTCAAAGCGACTACTTGGGTAACTTTTACTTTAACGGACAGATACCTGAGATGGTTGCAGGTTCATACGATGTGGTGGCAGTAGATTCAAAAAAGATTGGTTACATAAACGCATATCCCCTCGTCGTGGAGCCTGCCGTCAAGCTGGGACCTTTGAGTGGACTGGCGGGGACGACAATCAGAGTCAAAGGAGGGGGTTTCATAGCCAATGCACGCATAACCGCCAGATGGGATGGGCGCGTCGTTTCTATGGATTCTGTCAGCCAAACAGATGCTATAGGCAGTTTTTCAGGAGACTATACCGCGCCATCCTCCTACGGAGGCTCTCACGAGCTCGTTTTCAGTGACGGCAAAAATATGAATACTTCTTATTGGGTTATGAAGGTGATAACACCAACAACACCTAAAGACGGTGGAGACGACAAAAAGCAGGGCTCTCTGCTTCCAATCATACTCGCTGTGGTCTGTGTTGGCGCTCTGGGGCTTGCTTCTCCCTTTGCATATAAACGGTGGAAGAAAAACAGAACTTCCCAGGCTAAAGCGAATAAAAGGGCAGAAAAAGCTCTCAAGAAGGAGCAGAAGAAACTGCACCAGGAGCAGATTCAGCAGCTGATTCCGCGCATCCTGGAGATGGCCCAGCAAAACCGTGGCGCGGTGACGATAGAGTCAATCACCAAAGAATTGAGTATTGAAGTCGAAATTGCTGAAGAATGCCTCAAGAGACTGAAAGCTCGCCATGAAGATGAACTCTATTACATCCCCGCCGTAGAGAAGTCTTATAGGAAAAAAGGATAATCTTCCCGCGGAGCGGAACGCTGATGAAATGCCCCAATTGTGGTGCGCAGAATTACGACAGTAGTAAGAGTTGCTCCTTCTGCGGTGCCCCTATATCACCCAATTCACAGTCACCTTCCTGGCGGGAGGCTCCAGACTGGAACGGACCCCCATCAAGCCGACAAGATAATGACCAGGCCGCAAAAAGAGCAGCCGAGCTTGCATCTTCATCGGGAAACGACGGACAAGTTAATCCGGGAAAGACGACAGAACTGGAGCCAGGTGTGACACCCGACATGGTTTCACTGTCTAATGGCGGCGCTAGCGAAAGAGTAGGCAGCAACGAGGAGAGGCATAATAGGACGGCTAGCGGTCGACTACACAAATTGCTAATTGCTTTGTTGCTTGTATTTGCCCTTTCCGTTACCGGAGTAGTAATCAGCTTGAAGGCTGGCAGTCTTATCCCGTTTTGGCTGTTGTTCGGAGTCGCTTGCTTCATCTCAGCCGGGCTTACCTTTTCTTCCCCACACAGGCTTCGGAGGAAGCGCATAAAAAAAGACAACACAGATAAAAAGGCAGAAAAAGCTCTCAAGAAAGAGCATAAGAAACAACACCAGGAGCAGATTCAGCAGCTGCTTCCACGCGTCCTGGAGATGGCTCGGCAAAATCGTGGAGCGGTAGCGGTTGAATCTATTATCGAAACTTTGCAGGTTGATATAAATACAGCAAAGGAATGCCTGAAAAGATTGGGGGCACGTTATGAAGAAGGGTGGTACTACATACCGACAGTAGAAAAATCCTTTCGGAAAAAAGACGACGCGTAACTGCTACGATAGCCACAATAAGGTCGAAGACAACGATTATCAGACGGGTACATTAGAGTCTCCTCCGAAATCGAAGTGGATATGTCGGACAAGATTTAACAATCCATCTTATTGTGGTGCTCTTCACACACACCATTGGATTGTTGGGCGGGCACTAGCTATATGTCAAAGCAGAAGACAGTTCGAAATTTCTGCCCATTGTCACCCGTCTCCACGGGGGATTCGAACTAAAAACACAAAAGATGCTAGCTATAACGAAATTTCAAAGGACGTTTTAACTGGGTGTGGAATAGGTTTGTCTGGTGAAGCAATCCGCATCGGAGTGAAGGGACGGATTGCCGCGGGCTAAAGCCCTCGCAATGACCGGAATAGGTAGTGAGGTTGCCACGTCGCACCGACCTCAGGAACACTAACCAAAAGCGAATTGAATCCTTATTTCTTCTTCACCTGATAGCGGATTAGGGTCTTGACCACTTTGGCATCGGGACGGGTCAGGTATTCCTCCTCGTGCGGCCCCGCGATGACGTAGCCGCTCTCTTTGATGAACTGGTGCAGTTTTTCAACCGTCGGGGTCTCGGTGTCGTAAGAACCCTCGTGCAAAATCTGGGCGACCATGCCGTAATCCCAGGTCTCAAGCTTGACCTCGGTGCCGGGCATTTTCTGGGGCAGAGCGGTAGTGTCCTCGGGAACGGGAATGCCCGTGATTATCGTCCAGGAGTCTTTGGCGACCAGGTGGGCATCGGGGTAGCGACTGCGCATCGCCCCGACCTTGAAGGTCTCCAGCCCCTTTTTCTTAAGGTCAAACTTAAGGGTGTAGACCGAGCCGTAAAGAGCAGGGGCGACAGTGGCGAAGACCTTGCCCGGCGCCCCTTTTGCCCGAACCACCGCCATCTTCTGCGCCGGCATCTCCAGAATCTCTGGCTCCAGCCTTGACTTGCGTGGCGTCATATCAAGCCTCCTTCAGGATGAATCCTTGACTAATCTTTTTTGCCTGCCACCGACTCGAGGAGTCGGGCACTCTGCTCGAGAAGAATCTTAATTCGCTCCGGACTCACCTTGTTCAGCTCAAGGTATCGCCTCAGGGCGGATAGCGGTGTTATCTCCGCCCCACCCCTCTCGCCTAACCTGCGGCGGGCTTCGTGCACTACATTCCGGGAGATGGTGAAGTAGCTTGCCTCCTTCAGATTGTCTCTGATTTCGGAGTCCCGTAGAAGGGACTGGCTTGAAGCCGTGAGGCTTACCTCAAGGCGGACGATGGCGTCTCTGACCTGTTCAGCCTGCCCGGAAACCGCCTTGATTACCTCTGCGGTCGGGTTCACCGTCTCCGCATCAATATTTACCCTGATGGTATAGAAACGGCGCGCCGATACCCGATGGAAGTCATAGGAGGTCTGCCTCTTGCCGTTTGCATCTGTCGCTATCTCAACGAGATAAAATCCCTTCTCATCGTCCTCATCGCCGAAGTCCAGTCGCTCCAGACTGCCGGCATAAATGGCTGTGGGTTTGGTCGCCAGAACCTGATGGCGGTGGATGTGCCCCAGAGCGACATAGTCAAACTCGGGGCGGGCGAGGTTTGAGAGCAGCAGGGTATGCTCCTGCCCGATAGTAAGCCCCTTCTCGGAACCAACCCTGGCTCCCGCCACCCAGACATGGGCTGCCAGAATTGCCGGAAGCTTCGGGTCAATCTCCTGAGCCTTCTCACCAATCGTCCTGGTCAGTATCTCCTCTAACTTTTTCTTGATGTCCTCGAAGCCGAGATTTCTGGTATCCTCCCTCGCCAGAAGGGCGCTTCTCCTTAACCAGGGCAGGGCGACAATCTGAAGCGTGCCACTTTGCGTCGGAATCCGGAAGACATCGGGCTTACTGGCGACATAGACGTTTCTCACGGCGAGGGTATCAAAGATTTCGGTGGAGGTCGCTCGTCCCATGGTGTTGGGCGAGTCGTGGTTGCCGATGAGGAGAAAGACCGGGACACTGCCCTCGGAAAGCCTCCGGATACGCTTGGCGAACTCCCTCTGCTGGGTCTGAGAAGGCTCTCGGGACTTGTAGGCATCGCCGGAGAAGAGGACTAAATCCACACGCTTATCCAGGGCGAAAGTGACAACCTCATCAAAGACCCTGAGAAAATCCTCAAGGCGTGAAGAGACCCCTGTCTCCGGGTTGATGCGTCCGTAGGTCTCGACCCCAAGGTGTAAATCAGCGAAATGAAGGATTTTCAAATTCTTATTAACCTTAGCAGAGCTATGTTTCCAGAAGTCTTGTTACCCTGGCTTTTATCTCATCCCTTATTCTTCTGACCTGTTCAAGCGGTTTTCCCGAAGGGTCTTCCAGAGGCCAATCCTCGGTCTCCATAAAGGTGGCAGGGCAAACTGCTTCAGCACCGCATCCCATCGTAATCACTCTATCCGCTCCCTCTACCATAGCCGTTGTAAGTGGTTTGGGTTTGTTCCCGCTGATGTCTATGCCGACCTCCTTCATGGCAGCGACAACTACTGGATTGACCTTGTCAGCCGGTTGAGTCCCTGCTGAGTGCGCCTGCGCCTCGCCCTCCGCCATAAAATTAAAAAAGGCTTCAGCCATCTGGCTGCGTCCCGAGTTGTGTACACAGACGAACAGGACCGTTTTCATATCCCACCTCCAGCTTCATAAGCAATCTTTAGACTAGGAGGACTCCATCTTGCCGGTAACGACCACCTTCGCTCCCTCAGGTACGACGCTGAAAGGCTCGCCGGCGAGCTTGGCGGTAAGGACTTTCTTGAGCCCGGCGATGGGAAGCCTTATCTGAGCCATGCTATCCCGGTCACGGATGGTGACCTGGTTGTCCTCAAGGGACTGGAAATCAATTGTGACCGAGAAGGGTGTGCCAATCTCATCCTGTCTGCGGTACCTGCGCCCGATGCTCTGGGCGTCATCATAGCTGACCATCCAGGACTTGCGCAGTTCGGCGTAAATCCCCTTTGCCATGTTGACCAGTGGCTCCCTCCGGCTCAGGGGCAGCACCGCTACCTTCACCGGGGCAAGAGAGTAGTTCAGGCGGAGCACCACCCGGATTTCGTCCTTGTCTGGCTCCTCGGCGTAGGCGTCAATCAGGAAGGCGAGGAACGAGCGGTCAACTCCCGCCGAAGGCTCAATTATCTCGGGGACGATGTGCTCCTTGGTTTCCTCATCATAGTAGTCAAGGGTCTTGCCGCTGAACTTCGCGTGCTGGACGAGGTCAAAGCTACCACGGTTGGCGATGCCCTCAATCTCTCCCCAGCCCATCGGGAAGAGGTACATGACGTCGTGGCAAGCCCGGGCGTAGTGGGCAAGGTCTTCCTTGGGGTGCTCATAGAACTTCAGGTTCTCCTTCCTGATGCCCAGTTTGACAAACCAGTTCAGGCGCTCGCTACACCAGTAATCGAACCACTCCTTGTCTGTCCCCGGTCTGACGAAGAACTCAAGCTCCATCTGCTCAAACTCCCGGGTGCGGAAGATGAAATTACCGGTTGTAATCTCGTTGCGGAAAGATTTTCCCATCTGGGCGATGCCGAAGGGGAGCCTTTTTCTGGTGGTGGACTGGACGTTCTGGAAGTTGACAAAGATGCCCTGGGCGGTCTCAGGACGAAGGTAGACGACAGCCGCATCATTCTCCACAGGCCCCATAAAGGTCTTGAACATCAGATTGAACTGGCGTGGGTCGGTGAGCTTGGCCCCGCAGGTGGGGCAGGTGTTGCCCGAAACCTCGTCACTCCGCCATCTCAGGTTACAGGCAGTACACTCAACCAGAGGGTCGGAAAAGCCGGCGACATGCCCGCTGGCGACCCAGACCTGCGGATGCATCAGGATTGGGGCATCCAGCCCTACGATGTCATCCCGGTCTCTCACCATCGCCTGCCACCATGCTTCCTTGATGTTCCGCTTAAGCTCAATCCCTAGTGGCCCGTAGTCCCAGCAGGCAGAGATGCCCCCGTAAATCTCGCTCGAGGGGAAGATGAAGCCGCGCCTGCGGCAGAGCGAGACTATCTTATCCATGTCAACCTTTGATTTTTCGTCTGACACCACAATCTCCTTGAACTAGATAGGTATGGCAAGAAATTGAGATGAATTGTAACCCAAAATCGGGGACATTGCAAAGAATAGTAACGTTCGTTTTGGCTGGCTCATGATGAGGAGCCCAGACTAGGTTTCTCTCCTGGCCATAGCGTAGAGTTCTTTAGCCTCGAAAGAGCTTCTCACCCGTGGTGCTGAGGCAACTCCGGCAAACCCCATTTTGAGGGCGAGTTCCCGGTAGCTTTCAAACTCGTCGGGCGGGATGAATCTCGCCACCGGGTGATGTCGGGAAGAAGGACTCAGATATTGCCCCAGCGTAATGAGGTCGCAGCCGGCTTCTCTCAGGTCTCGCATGACGCTTATTATTTCGTCTCTGGTTTCTCCCAGACCTAGCATAAGCCCGGACTTGGTTGCGAGCGTCGGGTTCAGTCTTTTTACCCCACAGAGGATGGTGAGCGAACGGCTATAGTCCGCTTCCGGTCTCACCGCGGGATAGAGGCGGGGGACGGTCTCTAGGTTGTGGTTCAGTACCTCGGGGCTGGCTTCTACCACTGTCCTTAGCGCGGATAGTGAGCCCTGAAAGTCCGGGATAAGCACCTCCACTTTGATATTTTTATCGTGGAAAAGCTTGATGGTGCTGGCGAAGTGTGACGCCCCGCCATCAGCGAGGTCATCTCGTGTGACTGAGGTCAGGACGACATAATCCAGATTCAATATCGTTACGGCTTTGAGGATGTTACCCGGCTCGCTCTCGTCAATCGGTTTTGGTAATCCTTTCTTCACCGCACAAAAGGTGCAGTTCCGGGTGCAGGTGTTCCCCAGTATAAGAAAAGTTGCCGTGCCTTGTGAGAAACACTCGGTGAGATTGGGACAGAGGGCGCTCTGGCAGATGGTGTTGAGTCTCAGGTCACCTAGAAGCTTTCTGGTGCCGAGCACCGCCCCGGGGTTACCCAGCTTTATCTTGAACCAGTCCGGCAGTCTCTGTCTCACGGGATTCTCCTGACCCATTGGGCAATGAGGTTTAAAGTTTTCCGTAAGGGCCATGCCATTTATCAGCTATTTCTAGAAATCTGGTATATCCGTTATTTCTGATAAACTCAATTGACTCCCTGTACTTACCATACTTGTAGCCGCGTTTGGCGTAAAGACTCTGGATAGTCTTGCAGGAAGAATAGTCAGGACAGTTGGCACAGGTTTCAAAGCCTCTTTTGAGACAACAGACCTTAATCTTGCATCTAGCCCGGTTGATGTCCCTTTCTCCGCTTTCATACCCCAGTTTACAGCCGCGACACGCGCTTCCGGTCGCTGCGGTGAGGCAGGTCTTACAATACGCTCCACAGCAGCCAATTTCTTTTACTGACATAATGATTACCCCTGTTTTACCTCGGCTCGCTCTTGTGGATGGAATCTCCCGAGGCGTCAAGGGCTGCCTCCCAGAGGGCTTCGGACAGGGTGGGGTGGACGTGCATGGTCTTGCCAATCTCTTTAGTCGTGAGTCCCAGTCTTACCGCGAGAGTGGCTTCGGCGATAAGAGCACTTGCGCCGGCGCCGGCGATGTGAACGCCGAGTATTTTGTCGCTTTTCCGGTCGGCGATGATTTTCACTATGCCCCTTCTTTCACTAAGAACCGTTGCCAGGCTGTTGGCGGCGAAAGGAAACCTGCCCGTCTTGGTTTCATAGCCCCGGGCGGTTGCCTCTTCCTGGGTGAGACCAACCGCGGCGACCTCGGGTGAGGTGAAGATAGCCTGGGGCACGGCACTGTAATCCATCTGTGCCTCTTTGCCCATGGCGTTCTCGGCGGCGACTATCCCCTCCATAAAGGCGGCGTGGGCGAGCATTGTCTTGCCGGTGACATCGCCGGCGGCATAGATTCCGGGGACACTGGTCTGCATTCTCTCATCAACCTTGGTGCCATTTCTTTGAACTTCAATCCCACACTCCTGAAGCCCAAGGTTCTCAAGATTGGGCTTACGCCCGACGGCGGTAGCCACCACCTCAGCCTTTAGCTCTCTGGTCTCACCACCAGTTAAGAAACTGACCTGCTTATTCCCGGGGCTACCCTCGATTAGGCTAACTTTTGCCCCGCAATATACCGTGATACCTTCTTTTCTTAAGCCATCGCTCAGAAGCCCGGCAATCTCCGCATCAAAGGAAGGTATGACACGGGGCATTATCTCCACGATGCTTACCTGACTGCCCAGCCGGGCGAGAATGGTCGCTACCTCAACCCCGATGACACCGCCCCCGATGATGACCACACTTGCGGGAAAGCGTTCCAGTTCAAGGAGGCTTTCGGCGCCGACTATATCCGGACTCTCAGCACCGGGGACGGGAAGAGTTACGGCTCTGGCGCCGGTAGCCAGAATGATGCCGTCTGGCTTGAGGGTCAGTTTTTTCTCCCCAGTCCGTTCTATCTCCACCTGCTTTGAGGGGGTCAGTCTGGCACGCCCCTTGATGACTTCAACCCGGCTCTCTTTGAGCAAGCTAGTTATACCGGCAGTCAGGGTGGAGATAGCCAGTTTCTTGCGCTCCTGCATTCTGGCAAAGTCAACATTCACCTTTTCGGTCTTTATGCCATAGCGTTCGGCAGTTTTGATTGACTGATAGAGTTCGGCGGTGTGGAGGAGGAACTTGGTCGGAATACAGCCGGTATTGAGGCAGGTGCCGCCGAGCTTTGATGCCTCTACCAGCGTTACTTTGCCGCTAAGCCGGGCAGCCCTGAGCGCCGCCGTGTAGCCGGCGGGACCGCCACCAATCACCACGATAGATTTACTCGCCATCGAATGCCTCGTTCAGGATAGAATGCTCTTAGCGGGTATTCTAACTGACGAATCTGGCAGTGTCAACGAACTCCTATGTGTAAGGGGCATTATAGGACTTGACTGTGCTGTGGCGGAGTGATAAAAATGTGCTATTGTCATACTGGAGGTCAACTTCCAGATGAGAAGGCTAGCTTTTGCAGTCTTAATTCTTGGCATCTTGCTGGGAGCCTGTTCTCCTGAGCCTGTCCTGATACCGGTTACATCACCTACCGCCACGTCGGCAGTGACGCCAACGCCCACACCTACTCGAACATCTCCTTCACTATCCCCACCGCCTAAGACTTCCCCACCGCCTTCACCACCCGGCAAGTCAGCGTCACCCACGCCGACCGAAACTCTTCCCCTGCCTTCTCTTGATGCCTTTATGAAAGGGATGGCTTTTAGCGATTGGTACTGGGGATTAGATAAACCAAGGCCGTCGATGTACGGGTCGCTATACTATCCTCCTCAAGCGGACGTGTCCCTCAGAGACTTGGCAACTACTGGTACCAACTGGATTTCTGTGCTAGTTTGTTTTTTCCAGGAGACGATTTCATCAACGGACATAACACGCAATCAATATGGGACTGCATCGGATGAGGCGCTCCGGCACGTTACAGACCTTGCCCACAGCCTTGGAATGAGAGTCCTGCTCCAGCCACAAGTCATGTTGTCTAATGACCCGACTCATGACCATGTTGAGATAGGGAAGGGCTTAGCAACCGCAGAGGAATGGCAGGCGTGGTTTGCTTCGTATCGAGAATTCATTAACCATTACGCCTCTTTCGCCGAGGAGGCAGGGGTGGACATGTTGTACATCGGGGCCGAGCTGGGTGGTGTTACCGACTGGGAGGACGACTGGCGTCGAATCATTAAGGAAGTCCGCGAGCGATATAATGGGCCGATAAGTTATGACGGCCTTGGTTGGGGCTTTCCGGTTAGCGAGTGTAAACGAATCAGATGGTGGGATGCGGTGGACTACATCGCAGTGGATTTTTGGTACTCGTTGACGGACAAGAACGACCCGACTGTAGCCGAGTTGAAAGACGGCTGGATAAGGACAGGCTATTTAGCTGACCTGGAGGACCTCTCGAAGAAGTTTAATAAGCCTGTCATCATCTCAGAAATTGGCTACGACAGCCTAGACGGAACTGCCAAGGACTTCGCCGCTGCCCACAAAGAGGCGTCCGTAGACCTTCAAGAGCAAGCTGACTGTTACCAGGCGGCTTTGGAGGTCTTGTGGGGCAAACCCTGGTTGAAAGGAATCTTCTGGTGGCAGTGGAACGCCATTTCAACAGAATGGTCGGGAAGTCCCCAGGGAAAGCCAGCCGAGGAAGTGTTGAAGAGGTTTTATCTGGCGGAACGCTGAGAGAGCACACGCACTAGCCAAAAAGACTGAAATAGGTTACAATAGCCAAGAAGCCTAGCCTCTGGTAGAAGCGGGCTTCCCTATTTTATCAGTGTGGTCTATAATCTAGGGAATTTTAGAGCCGAGCTAAATTAAGAAGGGCTTCTAGTACGTGCGGGAGGTGGTGTCATGCCACAGGAAGAGTTCGTGGTTACCCCGGAGGGCTTGACTGAGCTGGAGAAAGAACTGGAGCAGCTGAAGACTGTCCGTCTGCCCGAGATGGCGCAGAAGATGAACCAGGCGCGGGAAAAAGAGTCCGGGGCGATGGAAGACAACGTAGAGTACGAAGAGACCCTCAGGGAGTGGGCGTTCGTCAAAGGGCGCATTCTGACGCTGGAGAACATCGTCAGCCACTCCCGCGTCGTAAGTCGTGATAACTCCAAGAAGAATATTATTAGCGTCGGTTCAAAAGTGACCGTGCGCTATCGTGATGGTAAAGAAGAGGTTTATCACATTGTCGGCAGTGCCGAGGTAAACCCCGCCGAGGGGCAGATTTCCAATCTTTCCCCCATCGGGCAAGCCCTGATCGGTAAGAAGGTCGGGGATGAGGTTTCGGTCACCGTGCCCAACGGGGTATCGAAGCTAAAGGTTATTGCCGCGGGTTAAATTCCTTTCTTTATAGGGGACAAAGAGCCCCGTTTTTCTCATCTTCCTCCAGTCCGCTTATCGCTAACTGCCGTTTGTGTTATGAAGCTAATACTGTTAAACCCGATTGTTTCGTGGTATCATTGAGCGCACAACAGTTTCAGGAGAGACCGATGAACGTTGAACTTGAGCGTGAAGGCAAAATCGCCATCATTACCCTTAACCGGCCGCGTGCCTTCAATAGTCTTGACCTGACGACATTTAGCGAGTTCCACGAGAAGCTGGTGACGTTTCGGGATGACCCCGACCTCTGGGTCGGCATTATCACCGGGGCGGGCAGGGCTTTTTCCATCGGCGCCGATATCAGGGAGATGTTACCTTCCCTCAAGGATAATTTCAGTCAGGGGAAGGCACTCCCGGGAACTATCATGCGTGGGCTGGAAATCTATAAGCCTCTAATCGCCGCGGTGAATGGCTTAGCCCTCGGGGGAGGGCTGGAGGTTATGCTCGCCTGCGACATCAGGATAGCCTCGGATAAAGCCCGCTTCGGTCTGCCCGAGGTGAATCTCGGCCTCATGCCCGGCTGGGGTGGTACCCAGAGACTCCCCCGCACGCTCAGTTGGTGTCAGGCGGCGGAGCTCCTTTTCACCGGGAAGATGATTGACGCCCAGGAAGCCTACCGAATGGGACTGGTCAATCTGGTCGTCCTCCAGGAGCAGGTGCTCACGGTGGCGAAGGAGTGGGCGGGTGCAATCTGTCAGGTAGCCCCCCTCGCCGTCAGGGCGGCCAAGGAGGCGATGCTGAAAGGTAGTCATTTGCCACTCTCTCAGGCGCTGGCACTGGAAGAAGCCCTGGAGGCAAAGCTCCTTGACAGCAAGGACTTCGCCGAGGGGCTGAAAGCGCACGCCGAGAGGAGAAAGCCGGTCTATAAGGCGGAGTGATTCATGGAAATCAAAAAGGTTGGCGTCATCGGCCTGGGCACGATGGGTGCGGGTATAGCCCAGGTATCCGCTCAATCTGGCTATCAGGTAATCGCCTCGGAGGTAAACGAGGCGCTCCTCGCGAAAGGTCTGGCTAACATAAGTGCCTCTCTGGGCTTTGAGGTCAGGCGCCGGCGTCTTACCCAGTCTGATGCGGACGCCGCCCTCGCCCGTATTAAAGGGACTACCAGCTTCGGTGATTTTGCCGAATGCGACCTGGTGATTGAGGCGGCGTCGGAGAGCCTGGC
>JAZDNC010000089.1:0-2255 GCA_043800335.1 Chloroflexota bacterium | reverse complement strand
CATATCCCGGCTAAACTGTACCGCCATCAGTAGCCCCCGACCACGCACGTCGGCGATAAAATCATACTTCCGCTTCAGCTTTGCCAGGCTTTGAGCCAGATACTCACCAACCTGCTTCACGTTGTCCACCACGTTGTGACTCAGAATGAAATCCAGCGTCGCGTAGGCGGCCGCGCAGGCTAACGGGTTGCCGCCAAACGTCGAACCGTGGTCCCCCGGCGCAAACACCGCTGCCCTTTCCTTGGCGAGAATCGCTCCGATGGGCACCCCACTCCCCAACCCCTTAGCCAGAGTCATAATGTCCGGCTCGACGCCGTACTGCTCATAGCCAAACAGAGTGCCGATTCGACCGATACCCGTCTGTATTTCGTCAAGGATAAGTAGAATGCCCTTTTCATCGCACCAGGCTCTGACCCTCTTCAAGTAGTCATCATCAGGCATATTGACGCCGCCTTCACCCTGGATTGGCTCCAGCATCACCGCACAGGTCTGGTCGGTAGTGACTTTCTTCAGTGCCTCGATATTATTGAACTCCACGTTCATGAAACCGTAGGGCATCGGGATATAGGGCTTCTGGAACTTCGACTGACCCGTCGCCGCGACCATACAGAGGGTGCGGCCGTGGAAAGAGTCGGTGGCGCTGATGACCTCGCAAGCTCCCTTCAAGTAGAGTTGCCCGTAGCGCCGGGCGAGCTTCACGGCGCCTTCATTGGCTTCCGCCCCGCTGTTGCAGAAAAAGACCCTTTGCAGACAGCTATTCTTAATGAGAAGCTCAGCCAATTGCACCTGTGGAACAGAATAAAACTGGTTGGACACCTGAATCAGAGTCTGCGCCTGTTTCGCCAGGGTTTCGGCAACCACCGGATGGCAGTGCCCGAGGCTGTTAACCGCCCACCCCGCCACGAAGTCCAGGTACTCCTTGCCCTGGTCATCCCAGACCCTCACCCCCTCTCCCCGCACCAGGGTCAGGGGGATACGGTCGAAGGTCCTCATATAATATTTGCTTTCCAGTTTTTGCCAGTCTGTCATATATTAACTCCTATTTTTTGCATAGATGGTGGTGCCTTCACCCCGCCCTTCCACCTCCTGCGCCAGAGCGTGCGGCGGTCTGCCATCAATGATACGAGCTACGGAACCAGCGTCCAACGCCCTCAAGCAGGCTCTCAGTTTGGGAATCATCCCGCCCGAAGCCACGCCGTCCGCAATCAGTGCTTCCGCCTCACCTCTGGACAATCGCGGTAGCAACTTGCCGGACTTATCGCAGACGCCAGCCACGTCCGTCAAAAAAATAAGCTTCTTGGCAGATATAGCCGCGGCAATTTCCCCCGCCGCCGTGTCCCCATTTATGTTAAGTATCTGGGGAGCCTCCGCAGAGTCGGCGCGGAAGCCTATCGGAGAAACGATAGGTACGTAACCCGCTCGCAGCAGAGCTTCAAGTACGGTAGTATCTACCTTGACCACCGTCCCCACGTAGCCCATCTCGGCATCCCTGACCTTGCTTTGCACCAGTGCGCCGTCAACGCCACTGATGCCGACGGCTCGCCCGCCGAGGGAATTAACGGTCGCAACTATCTCCTTATTGACTAACCCAGCCAGCACGGCGATGACCACTTCCAGGGCCGGCTTATCGGTGACCCGCTCACCCCGGACAAACCGCGTCGGCACGCCCTGCCTCGCCAGCCACTCCGTGATGAGGCTACCACCCCCATGCACCACCACCAGCGATTTACCCTGCTTCTGCAAAGACACAATGTCCTGCGCTATGGTATCCTCACTGCTTAGAGTGGAGCCTCCAAGCTTAATAACAATGAATTTGTCCAATCGGCTTCTTCCTGCCTTTTTAACCTCACCCCTGTATCCCCCTCTCCTGAAAGGCGAGGGGGAAGAATTGGAAGAGGGGTTAGCACCCTTCTTAGACGCCCTGCTTTTTAGCAAGTCTAAGAGAGGTAAACCTCTGTTTTTCACTCTCTTCCATTACCAGGGGACAGTTACTAAAATATCTCTAGGTCGTATACTGACTATTTATCTTGACATATTCCTCGGAGAGGTCGCAACCCCACGCCGCGGCGCTGGCATTACCCAGGTTTAAGTCCAGGACAAAGGAGACTTCCTTCCTATCCAGCGCCTTTATCGCCTCTCCCCAGTCGAAAGGCAGCGGCTGACCTGCCTTGACCAAACAGAGACTGTCCAGATAGAGGTCCAGTTTTGTCTCCACCAGCGCCACCCCGCTCCGCCCCGTTGCCGCCATCACCCGT
>JAZDNC010000051.1:0-27347 GCA_043800335.1 Chloroflexota bacterium | reverse complement strand
CAAGGGAGAAGCAAATCGTATGGAGACGCAGCAATCTCCTGAAAATGTCACTCCCGCAGAAGTGAGAATCCCGAGAAGATTGGGGCTAGACTCACAGGTCAAGCCCGACAGTGACAGAATACGGATTCTTCGCTTCGCTCGCAATGACGGCAGTAAATATAACTGACTAAAGCTCCGAGACGGCGTTCTCAATAAGCTCAAACTGCGGCGTTTTGCCTATGAACTGAACCGCCACCAAATCTATGCGCCAGAGTTCAGGCAGATTCTCGTGGCGCTGGTAATAATCCTGAGCCGTGGCAATCAAATGCTCTCGCTTAAGAGGCGTGACCGATTCCTCGGGAGTGCCAAAGCTGAGACTCCGCTTCGTCCTCACCTCAACAAAGACAAGGTAGTCTCCATTACGGGCAACGATATCAATCTCTCCATAACTGGAGCGGAAATTAGTTTCCAGAATCGTGTAGCCTTTCTGCTCAAGGAAGCAGCGGGCGAGCTTCTCGCCGAGACTGCCCGTTTCTTTACGCCTCATGGCGTCCATCTAAGGCATCTTTTACGGGCTGAAAGGAATGGCGGTGGATGGCACAGGGACCCAGCCTTCTCAGACACTCAAGATGCTCCCCGGTGCCGTAGCCCTTGTTTTCTGCCAGTGCGTAGCCGGGGTAGAGGCGGTCAAAACCGGTCATAAGCTCGTCCCTAGCTACCTTAGCCACAATGGAGGCGCAGGCAATAGAAAAACAGAGGGTATCGCCGTCAACTACCCCCTTCTGAGGCAGATTCACATCAGGTAGTGTAAAAAAGTCAATCAGAAGGGTATCGGGCATTACCTTGAGACTATCTATCGCCTGCCTCATCGCCATGCGGGTGGCAACGGCGATTCCGAAGGCGTTGATAGACTCAACCGAGATAATGCCTACTCCCACGCCCAGGGCAACTTTACGAATTTTCTCTGCTAGGCGTTCTCGCACTTTTGGTGAAAGAAGTTTGCTGTCACGGACGTCCTTGAGCCATGAGGCTTTCAACTCAGCCGGCAAAACAACGGCGGCGGCGCAGACCGGACCGGCAAGGGCACCCCTGCCCACCTCATCAACTCCGGCGACAAGGCGGCAGCCCTGCTTCCAGAGCTGTCTTTCCTCAGCAAAGGTCGGTTTCTGGCTATCCGTGATTCACTCCTTGCCCGTAATAATACCACCACCCAGGACTTCATCGCCATTGTAGAATACCAGCGACTGCCCCGGCGTCAAGGCAAGCTGGGACTCTGAAAATTCAACCAGTGCGGTATCGCCTCTGAGCTCAAGTCTGACCCCGACGTCCTTCGCCCGGTAGCGAATCTTCGCCGTGATGCCAGAAAGGTCTTTCGGCGCCCTCCCGGCTATCCAGCTTAAGTCTTTAACCACAACCGAAAGGCTTGCCAGCTCTTCGCGGCTGCCGACAACCAGGCGGTTATTCCCCGCATCAAGTTCAAGGACGTAAAGGGCGTGTCCCGCGCTTACCCCCAGCTTCTGCCGCTGCCCCACGGTGTAGCCAGTGAGACCCTGATGGCGCCCTATGACTTTGCCTGCCTTGTCAACAATATCACCCGGCGTTGGAGTCACATGCTTCTCAATAAAGGTGCGGTAATCACCATCGGGGATAAAGCAGATGTCGTGGCTCTTGGGCTTAGCACTCACCGGTAGTCCCGCTCTCTCCGCCAGCTTCCTCACCCCGGTCTTGCTTTTCTGGTAGCCAATGGGCATCAGCACACGACTGAGTTCATCCTGCCCCAAACGGTAGAGAAAATAAGACTGGTCGTTGGCAAGGTCAAGCCCTTTAAGAAGATGGAAGCCATCCGGCGAAGCCTCAACCCGGGCGTAGTGCCCGGTGGCGAGATAGTCAGCGCCGTTAGCCAGCGCCCATCTCAAGAGAAGCCCGAACTTAATCCCCTCGTTACAGACAACGCAGGGATTCGGGGTATGCCCCAGCACATACTCCTGGCAGAAATAGTCAATGACACAGCGGTTAAACTCTTCCCTGAAATCAAGCAGGTGAAGCGGGATATTGAGAACCTTGCGCGTCGCCTCAAGGTCACGGAAATTAGCCTCATTGTCAGCACCAGTCTCCGAGAGGAGCATGTAGGCCCCGGCAACCTCGTAGCCCGCCTCCTTCAGGAGATAAGCCGCAGCCGATGAGTCCACCCCACCACTCATCGCCACCAGAACACATTCGGTCATGACCTGAGCAGTCCCTTATTACGAAGAAGTGGCTCTACTTTTTGCCAGATGATTTTTTCTATCTCACTTTTTGATTTAGTGGCATCAACGACTAAAAAACGCTTGGGCTCAGACTTCGCCAGCTCAAGAAAACCCGCTCTTACTCGCTCATGAAACGCCGTTACCTCGTCCTGAAAGCGGTCAGACCTCTCCCTCTTTTTGCGGGCAAAGCCTGCCTCGACGGAAACGTCCAGAACAATGGTTAGGTCAGGGATAAGTCCGCCCGTAGCCACCGCATTCACCTGCCTAATCGTATCAAGCGGTAGCCCGCGCCCGTAGCCCTGATAAGCTAGGGTGGAGTCGGTATATCGGTCGGAGATGACCACCTTGCCAACCTCAAGGGACGGCCTTATTACCTCAGCGACAAGCTCGGCACGGGAGGCATTGAAAAGCAAAAGCTCGGTGAGCGCTGAAATTTGGGTGTCCTTCGCCCACTTCAGGATGTCGGTTACCCGCTCGCCGAGGGGCGTCCCGCCCGGCTCATGGGTGAGAACAGCGGGAATACCCAGCTTCAGAAGTCTCTGATAGAGGACTTCTGCCTGGGTGCTCTTCCCGCTCCCCTCTCCGCCTTCAAAAGTAATAAAGAGTGACATTTTTAATCCGACCCTGGGTCATTGCGAGCGAAGCGAAGCAATCTCATAAGATTTTAAGGAGATTGCCACGTCGCTCCGCTCCTCGCAATGACAATTTCAGCTACCTTCTGTAAATACGGACGTGACGCTCCGGGTCTCTGCCCACGCTGTCAGAGTGAAGGTGGTGGCGCTCGGCGATGAGGTGCTGGAGACGCCGGATGTAGTTGCTCTGGGGGCTTAGCTCAATCATCTCTTCCCCACCCCTCACCTGGTTAACTGCTGCCTCGGCTTCGGTTATCGCCGACTCGAGGTTGTCCCCCTCATCAGATTTTTTGGGGGCCGCCTCTCTCCCCAGCGAAGAAATAGTATGGAGCATCTGCCTCACCTGAACCGGAGAACTGCTCCGCAACACATAGATTGGCAGATTGGCTGACTCGGCGTCCCTGACCCGCTGCGGTTTTCTGCGGTAATAGTTCTTTGAGGTAACAAAGAGATTAGCGTCAGCGAGGTTGGTCATTATCTTCAAATCAAGGTGCATCTCCCGGGCAATCTGCTCCAGCCGTCCCCGGTCAACCCCGAAGAGATAGAGCCGGTAGCCCTCGCCGGCTTTCAGGCGGGGCTTCTCCTCAGGTAGCGCCTTACTCTCAACACCCGCCCGTATCTTCTCTACCTTCTCAACCTCAGTCTTGATTTCCCCATTTTCATCGCGCCAGCGGATTTCTTTGGCTAACGGCTCCCCGCGCAGGGTGGCGTCCACTGCCAGCGCCACATCGGGGTGGAAGGCTACCCTGTCCCACCCCTGAATCTCAACCACGATGTTGAATGTGGGCGGTGCGGTACGCTCCAGGACGGACTTCTGCGTGCCCCGTCTCCTCGCCTCCTCATCACTCAAGGTCACCGACTGGATGCCGCCGATAAGGTCGGCGAGGGTGGGGTTCGCCATCAGGTTTTCCAGCGTGTTACCGTGGGCGGTGCCGATAAGCTGGACACCACGCTCGGCGATGGTGCGCGCCGCCTGAGCCTCGAGTTCGGTACCAATCTCATCAATGACGATGACCTGGGGCATGTGGTTTTCCACCGCTTCAATCATAACCGCATGCTGAAGATTGGGCGATACCACCTGCATCCTGCGGGCATGACCAATCGCCGGGTGGGGAATGTCGCCGTCACCGGCAATCTCGTTGGAGGTATCAACGATGATGACCCGCTTTTTCAGGTCATCGGCAAGCACCCGCGCCATCTCGCGGAGCATGGTGGTCTTTCCCACCCCGGGACGCCCCAATAGCAGGATACTCTTACCCGTACCGACAAGGTCTTCAATTACTTTTATCGTGCCGAAGACCGCCCGTCCCACGCGGCAGGTAAGCCCGACAATATCACCCTTACGATTGCGGATGGCAGAGATACGGTGGAGAGTCCGGGCGATGCCGGCGCGGTTGTCATCCCCGAAGCTACCGATGTGGGAGGTGACATACTCGATGTCCTGCCCGGTAACCTCTTTGGGGTCGAGAGTTACCTCACCATCGGGAAAGCGAGCTTCGGGAGGACGCCCCAGGTCAAGCACCACCTCCAGAAGCCCGCTGAGATTTCTTACTTGCCTCAAAGGCTGACGGACACGGGTGGGAAAGGTGTCGACCAGCGCATCAAGGTCATCGGTAATTACCTTCTGCAAGCACTCCCTCGGATTAAGCTCAATACTTACTGGCTATCAGCCACAATGTCCAGGAAATACTCATGGAACCGGGTATCTTGGGTAAGCTCGGGATGGAAAGCCAGCGCCAGGAGATTCCCCTGCCTGGCGGCGACACACATGCCCCCGTCAAGCCGGGCGAGCACCTGGACACCACGACCCACCTCCTCCACCACCGGTGCCCGGATGAAGACACAGGGGAAAGGCTTTTCGCCCAGCTCCGCCACCGGCAGGCTGGCTTCAAAGCTGTCCACCTGGCGCCCGAAGGCGTTACGCCTTACGCAAATATCCATGAGCCTCAGTGGTTCAATGGCGCCATCGGGGACTTCTTTTGCCAGTAGTATCATCCCGGCGCAGGTGCCCATCACCGGCATCCCCCGCTTTACCCGCGCCAAAATCTTAGGGGTAAGCTTGAACTCCCGCATCAGTTTCGAGATGGTCGTGCTCTCGCCGCCCGGAATGATGAGCCCGTCAATGTCCTTGAGCGCCTCCGGTACCCTCACCTCAACTGCCGCCACGCCGAGCTTCTCCAGCACAAACTCATGCTCAATGAAGGCACCCTGAACCGCCAGAACCCCGATTTTCATTTTTACCAGCCGCGCGGTGCCAGAAGCTTGTCCGGCGGGATTGTCTTCATATCCAGTCCCGGCATGGCTTTACCCAGGTTCCGGCTGACATCGGCGATGATACGGGCGTCCTGGTAGTGGGTAGTAGCTTTGACGATAGCCTGCGCCATAACCGCCGGGCTTTCCGACTTGAAGATGCCCGAGCCGACGAAGACGCCGTCGGCGCCGAGCTGCATCATGAGCGAGGCGTCAGCCGGGGTCGCTACACCGCCAGCAGCGAAGTTAACCACAGGGAGTTTGCCCAGCTCATGCACTTCCATAACCAGCGCAAAGGGCGCCCCCAGTGCCTTGGCTTCCGCCATAAGCTCTTCCTGACTCATGTTCTGAATCTTGCGGCACTCATCCATCACTGCCCTCATGTGCCTTACCGCTTCCACGATGTTGCCCGTCCCCGCCTCGCCCTTGGTGCGAATCATCGCCGCCCCCTCGCCGATACGCCGGAGGGCTTCACCCAGGTCACGGCAACCGCAGACAAAGGGGACTTTAAAGTCATGCTTCCAGATGTGATGGCTCTCATCGGCCGGGGTGAGCACCTCGGACTCGTCAAGGTAGTCCACCCCCAGAGATTCCAGCACCTGGGCTTCCACAAAATGTCCGATACGGCACTTCGCCATGACGGGGATGGACACCACCTTCATAATCTCTTCGATGCGCCCCGGGTCAGCCATACGGGCGACACCGCCCGCCGCTCTTATATCGGCGGGCACCCGCTCCAGAGCCATTACGGCACAGGCGCCGGCGGCTTCGGCAATCTTGGCGTGCTCGGCACTCACCACGTCCATGATGACCCCGCCCTTGAGCATCTGGGCTAAGCCGACCTTGACCTTCCAGGTCCCGGTCTCCGCCTTCCCCCCCGACTCCACCTTCTTACTCTTTTCCATCGTCTTCCTCCTCGCCCGAGTTAAACCTCAGTTCACTGTAATATTTTACTAGCGTAGCTGGGCTTTAGCAAGAAAAGCCTCAGAACTCTCTGTCATTGCGAGCGTCAGCGAAACAATCCGCTCCCTGTATCGCATTAAAGAAACGGATTGCCACGGGCTAAAGCCCTCGCAATGACGATTCTTCTAGCCTTCCTCCGTAATCTTCACCTGAACCCGGTATTTCTTCCCGTTAACTTCAAAATAAGCCGCTTCCTCAATTTTGTTCGTGGTGAGGGCGCGAAGCTTCCTGAGCAAGTCCCCTGGCACCCTTTCATCCAGGTCTATCATCTGGATTTTAGCGATGTCTGCTTTATTATGTAAAGTTCCCTTGCCCGCCGGCTGGGACTTTCTTTTGAACTTCCCCGTCACGATTTGCCTCCAGCCTTCTTTGAAGACCTCAAGCTCCAGCCCCTTGACTCGCTGATAGAGGCTATCGGCGGTGTCATCGGGTCTCACCTCGAGCTTCTTCTGGTGAACGATGTCTCCGGCGTCAACTTCCTCGCGCATAAAGTGGAGCGTCGCCCCGAACGGTGTCCCCTCCCAGATTGCCCAGGTGGGGGTGTGCCAGCCGCGGTTATAAGGCAGGTAAGCCGGGTGCAGGTTCAGGACGCCGTGTTTTGATAGCGCCAGAACCTCTTTAGGCAGAATATAAGGGAAATGGACAGAGATGATGTAATCGGGCTTAAGCTCCCGAAGGTGCTTCAAAGCAGTCTTCGACTTGAACTCGTTACCCCTGAACACATCAGGGGGACACAGGTGGGGACAGAGGGAAAGAAGCTGGCGGGTGTGGCTCGCTCCCTCTCCTGCCAGCATGAGAGCAACCGGCGCTACTCCCTCATGGACAAGAAAGCTGAGCACCCAGAGGGCGATATCGCGGTCGCCCGCAAAAACAATCCTCGGCTTTTCTTCAGGGGTTGATGCCGTTGACATGCTGTAACTCGCCGGAGGTGAGTTGCTCCTTGAGATAGCTCATGACTATCGCCTCAATCTCGTCCTTTGAGATGAGGGGGACGCTTTTACTGGTATACTCCGAAAGGTTCATCTTTTTGATTCCCTTATAGCTGGCAACCAGCCTGTCGTCCTCAAGCACCACGAACATGTCTCCCAGCTCGTAGAGGTGCTGGGCTTCAATCCGGGAGATGAGGTCTTCATCCAGTTTTTCCCCCTTGAGGAGACCGGTATGCCTAACCTTAATCTCTTTCGGTGAGACACCAAGCCTCGGTGCTACCCGCTTCAGCATCACCTCAACCAGGTCTTTAAGCCGGAAAGCCTTCATCTTCAGGATGAAAATCTCGCCCCCTCGGGCATACTCCGTCGCCTCAACCACCAGCTTGATTGCCTCGGTTATCCCCATGATGAAGCGGGTCACCTCGTAGTCGGTCACCTGGATTGGTTTACGGTGCAGGAGGTTATCAATGTAAATGGGGATGACAGAGCCGCGTGAGATAGCCACATTGCCGTAGCGCACACAGCTAAAAGCCTGCCCGCCGGGTGAAATCCGGTTAGCGTTCAGCGTCATTCGTTCGGCAATGAGCTTCGAGGCGCCCATGACATTCACCGGGTAAGCCGCCTTATCGGTGCTCACCGTTATCATCTTGGCGACCCGGTATTTCAAAGCCAGGTCAACCACATTCTGCGTCCCCAGGATGTTGGTCTCAACCGTCTGGAGGGGGAACTCCTCGCACATCACCACATGCTTCATCGCCGCCGCATGATAGACAATGTCAATCGGGAAGCGGTTAAAGACCCCCTCTATAGCCCGCATGTCTCTTACGTCGCCGATGATATGCTCCAGACGCTCGTCCTGGAGTCTTTTGCGGAGGAGAAAATGCTTGATTTCATCACGGCTCAGGACGATGACACGCTTCGCCCCCTCTCTAAGAGCGTAACGGGTAATCTCGCTCCCCATGGAGCCGGTGCCGCCGGTGACCAGAATCACCTTATCTTTGAGGATGCTCATGATAGACCTTTCTAGCCGACCTTGAAGAATTGCCTAATCTCCTGGGCGATGTAGTCCATTTCCGCCTTGGTTAAAGCCGGATAAATCGGAAGACACAGTATCTCCCCGGAAACCTTTTCGGTTACGGGCAGGCTGACACCCTTAAATTCAGATTTATGCGCATAGAATGGGGCACGGTGCACCGGCTCAAAATAGACCCTGGAGGTAATACCCCTGCCAGCAAGGTACTTCTTGAGTCTATCCCGGACTGCCCTGCCCCCGCTCACCCTAACCGGGAACATCTGATAGACGCTAAAGGAGTCCGGGGGGAGGGTTGGCAACGCAAGCCCTTTGATTCCAGTGAGTCTCTCCGTCAGATAACCAGCCCTAGCGCGCCGCATCTCAATTATTTTATCAATCTTTTCCAGCTGGGCTAAGCCCAGAGCGGCGGTAATTGTAGACATACGGAAATTATAGCCCAGTGCGATGTAATCGGCACCTCCGGCGGTAAAATAGTCCATATCTCGCCCGGCACGCCCGTGCGACCGGATAAGTCCCAATTTTTCATAAATGTCTTTGGAGTCGGTCACTACCGCCCCGCCCTCCCCGGTGGTGATGACCTTGTTCTGACAGAAGCTCAGGATAGAGGTCACCCCGAAGCTGGCGACCATCCTGCCTTCCAGCTTCGCCCCCAGGGCTTCGGCGGCATCCTCAATCAGAACCAGTCCGTTCTCTTCCGCCAACTCCTTGAGTTCGCTCACACGGCAGGGGAACCCGCCGTAGTGGATGGGCATAAGGGCTTTAGTCTTTTTAGTAATCCTCTTTGCCACGTCTTCGGCATCCAGTCCGAAGGTGGTCTCCTCGATATCGGCGAATACCGGCTTCGCTCCCACGAAAAGAGGAGCGTTGGCAGTAGCGATAAAAGTAAAGGAGGGCACAATCACCTCGTCACCGGCACCGAAGCCATACGCCAGCATAGTGGCGTGAAGAGCCGAGGTGCCTGAGTTAAAGGCTACCGCATACCTGGTGCCGACATAGCGGGCTAAAGCGGATTCAAATTCGCTAACAGCGCTCCCGCCCGCCCAGTTCATACCGGAACGGATGACCCCGCTCACCCGGACGATGTCAGCTTCATCCCAGTGGATTTTGAACAGGGGTATCTCTCTACTCATAGCTCAGAAAACGTCGGAGTCGCCCATGGTGAGATGCCAGTGAGCAGATTTCTCGATGGGTAAAAGCTCTTTCTGGCTCTTATCAAGGAGCTGACAACCGAAATTGGTTGCTCCCTCTGTCCTCTTGAAGCCCTCCGACTCCAGAATACGGCTGAAATAAGAGTTTTTCATCATCCAGCAGGAGATGTCAGGAACGCCCTTCCCCCTGAAGTATTCATAAGACTTATGAATGAGAGACCTTACCACTTTCTCATCCCGCACCGCAAGCAGGTCTATGATGTGTCCTTTTACCGTTTCCCCCTCACGATAAATCTTGAGCACTATGTAACCCAACATCTCGCCGTCTGCCTCAAAAATGAATTTCGGATAGTTTATCTCTTCATACTGGCTGAAGCGCCAGTTGAGAAAACGTGAAGTCCTGGGGACAACCGCCCTGAAATCCCCTTTCATCCTTCCCCACAGCCGGTCTACCTGTGCATCGAATATTTTTATTTCTCTGATTTCTTTCCCTAAAGACGCTGGAGGCAAAGTGTCCCCGAGTTTCTTCTCCAGTATATCCATGCGGATAACATCGCCCTCCCGGTAGCCCGCACGATTGACGTTGACATAGAACGTGTTCCGGTTGAAAAAGCCGTAAGCCAGAAGGAAGCCGTTTCTACGGCAGGAATCGTAGATGGTGGTGATAAGCCGGGTGAATATCCCGCGACCGGCGTAGTCGGGGTGGGTCATCGCCGTTACCGGGAAGATGGCACGGAAGAGCTTACCCTCGAACTGCACCTCCATGGGCAGGACGGCGAAGTGTCCCACCAGCTTCTCGCCGTCGAATGCCACCATCGAAACCGCCAGCCCGGAGGGGTTGTCGCGGTAGCGCCACTTCCAGAACTCGTAGCCCATCTCCCGGTGGAAAACGAGCTTGAAGAGACTCAGGATTTGAGTCTCATCTCCCGGCTGGTATGCCCGGTAGGTAAGCTGTCCCGGCAGTGTGACCATGGACTTATAATCTATCCTGGCGGTCAATGGTGCCGCGCACGAGGATGAAGGCTTCCGCCATCCCCAGTCCGGACTCCGAACCCCACTTCTGGGCTAAAGCCCTTATGACCTCCGGCGAGCGTGGGTGGGGATAGGGTCTTACCTCGCTCTCATAAGCCTTAACTGCCTCAAGTTTGATGTCAAAAGTATCGCTGATGTCAATGTAGACATTGGGAATGAAAGGCTCGACCATGAAACCCGACTCCATGGTTGAGAAGGAAAAGATGCTCTTTACCCTGCCGCTCACCGGCCTTGCCGCCACCAGTGTCGCCTCAAAGACGATGCGGTGGTCACGGTTCAGGTCGCCCTTGTGGGGGACATAGATGGTATCAGGCTTGAATTCGCTCACCACTTCAAGCAGGCTGTCGTTCAGCTTTTTCTGGGAGACCATGTCCAGCTTGACCGCCGGGAAATCAAGAAAGGTTGTCCGGGCTATCCCCAGAATCTTGTTTGACGCCTGAACCTCTTTCTTCTGGTTCTCCACGTACTCTTTAGACCAGTCCGGGGTATAGGCAGAGGTCACCACCAGTAGGGCTACCTCCCTGCCCTGTTTAACCAGCCGGGCGATGGTACCCCCGCAGCCCAAAACGCCGTCATCGGGGTGTGCGGCGATAATTAAAATCCGCCCTTGCACGCTACAAGCACCTTTCTAGATTCGTCTAAAGACAAAAATCACCTAAAGTATAGCACGAAAACAGAGAGTGGGGATTGCCGGGAGCTCACTTCCCCTCCCTATTTGATAGAAGTCATCTGATGTTCCACCCTTCGACACTTCCCTGCCCACACTAGCTGTTGACAAAACACTGCCAGCCATTTAAAGTCTCTCTACGTGCCTTCCAGAGAAAGGGGGACAAAATGCATCAGGCTAGTGGTTCAAATAAGAGTGTAATTGAAGCGGTAAGCACTTATATCGTGAGAAGCGGAGACGCCGAACTCCCCGCGGCGGTAGTTGAAAAGGCAAAGCACCATATTCTGGATACCCTGGCGGCGATTGTCACCGGCTCGAAACTCAAACCCGGTCGGTTCGCCAAAAAGTACGCTAGGAGTCAGGCGGGGGTGAAGGAGGCTCAGGTCATAGGTTCACGCACCGTGACCTCGGCGATAAATGCAGCCCTTGCCAACGGGATTATGGCCCATGCCGATGAGACTGACGATTCCCACCCCAAATCTAATACCCATCCCGGGTGTGGCATCGTGCCGACGGCTCTTGCAATGTCAGAAAGAGGCGAGACCGACGGCATGAGCTTTCTCAGGGGAGTGGTCGCCGGCTATGACATCGGCTGCCGTATGACTCAGACACTGGGGGTAGACGACCTGCATCGTATGCACCGAAGCACGCACACCATCGGTAATACCTTCGGCGCTGCCGCCGCGGCGGCTTCGGTAGCCCGGCTGAATGCCCATCAGGTGAGATACGTTCTTTCATACACCGCCCAGCAAGCCTCGGGGGTGAATTACTGGGCACGCGACGCCGAACACATTGAGAAAGCCTTCGTCTTTGGCGGGTTGCCAGCGCGGAATGGTGTAACCTCAGCCATACTGGTTGAGTCGGGATTTACCGGGGTCGAGGACGCATTCAGCGGGGAAGACAATTTCTTTGAAGCCTTCTCCCCTTCTCCAAAACCCCAGCTATTAACCGAAGGACTGGGCAGCCGCTATGAGATTATCTTCACCAATATTAAAAGATTCCCGGTCGGCTCCCCCATACAGGCGGCTCTGGACGCACTTTTGTTGCTAATCAAAAAGCACGGCATCAAAGCCGGGGACGTGAAGACGATTACCGTCCGTTTGCCGGCATACGGTGCCAGAGTTGTTGATAACCGGGACATGCCCGACATAAGTTTGCAGTACATACTCGCGGTAACCCTGCTGGACGGAAGTCTCACCTTTGAAACAGCTCACTCCTATAAACGCATGAGAGACCCAGCAGTGCTGGGGATTGAGAAGCTTATCACTCTGGTTGATGACCCCGAGCTGACCGCGGCTAAGATTATGAGACAGGGTATTGTTGAGATTACTACACAGGACGGCGCTATGTTCAAAGAGCATGTGGTGAGCGTGCGTGGCACGGCGGAGAATCCCATGACCAGGGAAGAGGTGGAAGAAAAAAGTCTTGACCTGATGACACCGGTTCTGGGGAAAGACCGCGCCATGGGGCTAATTCAGAGAATCTGGCATCTGGAACAGGTTAAGAACATAAGAGAACTCAGGTCTCTTCTTTCCACCCGAGGGTGAGCCTATTCTAACGAAGGCAAGTTTAATCCCGCAGCAATTGCGATTCTTCTAAGTTCATCGCTCGAGTACTCCGGTACACCAACACGCATGGAGTATCCGGAGTACTGAGCTACTATTTGTTCTCGCCATGGTGTATCCAATCTTGCGATTCTATTTCCCAGATATTCAGCTAAAAGTTGAACTCTAGGTATTACAAAGACTTGCTGCAAATCAGCATATGACGCAGGTAAAATGTCACCGAACTGAGAAAGCAGATAGTATCTTGGTAGAAAGCTACCGTCTATATTACGATCTTACGCTTTTAGAAGTTGTTTGCATTTATTCCGAGATATCTCTTCGCCAGAGCCGAACACTGACTCTTCGATTCCTACACTGTCGGCTATTATCTTGATTACCAGGCTCAGTGGTACTACAGCTACGAATTTAATAAAATGTGCTTTATCCTGCACGAGGTCACACGTAGGAGTAATCACAACTCCAGTTGTGTGGGATTCTATCGCAGAAAAGTATATATCTCTAAAAATGTCTCCCTGATCAACTCTATCTGTCGGATTTACCCGCAAATACGAAGCCATAGCGACTATTTGTTTTCTGTTGAATATCCCTTCTTCTTATAGAATTGAATTAGCTTTTCATCAAGGAATCTTTCTTCTCTAGCTTCCGGGAAAATATCTAATTCAGTTGTTAAGTCTTTCCTAGAGATGGTAACGGGCATTCCTTGCACAGCCTCGACACTCTCATTCCCACATTGACCAGTAGTGACAGCCGAAGGAACAGAAACAGAATACCCCGTATAATCGTTACTTTCAACTTCAATCCTTACGTTAACCATTGCTTTGCTCCATCCATTTATTGACTCTTTTTTCAAGCTTCCCATCGGTATATATTGTATATTGTGTTCTGAAAACGAAACTCCTTTTTTCATTCTCAACAAAGGCTCTATTGATATTTATCGTCTTCTTCGTTTCACTTGGTGCGAAATTAATCTCCAATCCCGGTTCATCCATTTCCGCTTCGGAAATATAAGAAATCAAGATTTTTGATACAATCTCTTCCGTTTCAGCATCTAGATTTTTTACGGGTAATCCAAATTTACTTGCTTCCTTTCTACCTATCATATACTGGTGAGAGTGCAATTTTTCGATTAGTCCAGATACGATAGTTTCTATCTTCTGTGGGTCATTCATGTGAAGACTGAGTAGATTGGTAGCAATTATACGTATCTCATTTCTTATTCTTGACGTTTGACCCAGAATCTCAGGCCCGATTCTATTTGCCAACAATTTCAGAGCTTCAGTCTTACCTGTTGAGTCCAGCTTGAGTTTCTCTTCTATTAGCTGATAGTATCCGTATATATCCTCTATGCCAGTTCTCACGGGTACACCCGGTTCCGCTGGTTTTATCATTAGTTGCGGATCTATTGGCGATAATGTCCCCATTGGGCTCATTTCGATTGAGTCAGCACCTATTGCAATCAGTGTTGCAGCACTGTGAGCTCTCGAGGGCACAATCACGCATAAATTATCGTAGAATTCTCTAATTAGATTGACTAACGCCCAAGGTGCATCAATTTGACCACCTGAACTGTAAACTAAAAGATCTAACTCCTTAATTTGTCCGTTATTCTTCAGCAAAGAGTAAAACAATGGTAGCAAATCTAATGCAATTTGCGCCGCAAAATGTTCTTCAGGTTGTTTTGTGCTTGTTACTAAAGCAAGTATATCACGCCTACGTTTGTCTTTGAGCTGCTGGAACAAACCCTTCCTGTGTTCGTAATTCGACACTTGTGCTACCTCCGCAGTATCTACATCGCTCCCAAACAGCCTTCTCCAAAAGCACTCAAACAGACTAACCTGTTATCACTGCTTTTTTATTCCCCAAATCCAAAGCCAACGTGCGTTTTTTATTATAGCACACTGCTTCATGCATTTGGAGTTCCTAACGTCGAATAAGTAGGGTCATGTATCAATAAAAACGCAAAAACCCTCTCAAGTGAAGAGGACATCTTTTGATTCTTTTTGGTCGGGGAGGGCGGATTTGAACCGCCGACCTCATGGTCCCAAACCATGCGCGCTGACCAGCTGCGCCACTCCCCGGCGCTAGCGACCCCCTGCCTTAGCCAGAAGGCTGTCCCAGTCTTTCTTCACCCGCTCCTGAATTTCCTCAACCATTGACTCGGGCAGATGCCTGAACCTCCCCTGCAAGGAGAGATATTCTTTTACCGGCTTCAGGCTGGATGGCTTCAGTGAAATATTATAGACGCCGTTTTCAATTTCATAAAGGGGGAAAATTCCGGTCTCGACGGCAAGCTTACCTATTTTTATCCCGAGCTCCGGGGCGGTACGCCAGCCGGTAGGACAGACGGCTAGGATGTGAAGGTAAGCCGGGCCCTTAACGGCGAGGGCTTTGGTCACCTTATTCATGAGGTCAAAGGGGTAGCTCGGGTCGGCCGTGGCGATATACTGGATTTTATGGGCGGCGACAATCGCCGGCAGGTCCTTCTTCCAGGTCACCTGTCCCAGCGAGAGCTTGCCCACCGGAGAGGTGGTCGTCGCCGCGCCGAATGGTGTCGCCGAGGAGCGCTGGATGCCAGTGTTCATGTAGGCTTCGTTATCAAAGCAGATGTAGAGGAAATCATGTCCCCGCTCCAGCGCACCAGAGAGAGCCTGCAGACCGATGTCAGCGGTGCCGCCGTCCCCCGCCATCGCCACCACGCTGATGTCGCTGCCGGAGATAGCACCCTTCTTCTTGAGCATCCTTACCCCGGCCTCCACACCCGAAGCCACCGCCGCCGTGTTCTCAAAAAGGGTGTGAATCCAAGGGATGCGCCAGGAGGTATAGGGTAGCTGGGAAGAGACTACCTCCATACAACCGGTGGCATTCACGATAATGGCGTTGGGCCCGATGGCTTTGGTGGCGAGCCTCACCGCCAGGGCTTCGCCGCAACCGGTGCAGGCGCGGTGCCCCGGGGCAAAGTACTCCGCCCTGGGAACTCGCTGACGGCCGAACCTGACATACTCGCTTATCATTCTCTGACTCCGAACATCTCGAAAGGCGGTATATTATCAGTCCGGGCAAGCTCCATTCCCCGCTTAATCATGCGCACAAAATCATCGGGAGAGATGTCCCTGCCCCCCAGCCCGGCAACGAAGCTGACCACCTTGGGTCTATCTTTTACAGCGTAGAGTGCCGACCTTATCTCGGAAGCGACCGGCCCGCCCGGACCGCCGGTGGAGAGAGCTCTATCAAGCACAATCAGGACTTCCGCCCCCTTAACCATCTCTTTGAGCTCGGCGTAGGGGAAAGGACGCCAGAGGCGGAGGGTAAGCTGTCCCACGGGCATGCCCTCTTCACGCATCCGGTCAACGGCAAGCGTCGCCGTCTCGCTGAAGCTACCCATAGTCAGGAGCAGAACCTTCGCCCCCTGATTGCGGTAGCCTTCCACCAGATGGTACTCCCGCCCGAAGACACGGGCAAACTCGCTGAAGACCTCGGAAACTATCCCTTTTGCCCCTTCCAGTGCCACCTCGTGGGCCTTTTTAGCCTCGGTGTAGATGAAGGGCGGGGCGAAAGCGCCCATGGTCACCGGCCTCGCCGGGTTAAGGGGCAAAGGGTAGTCGTTTGGGGGCAGGAATCTGTCAACCAGAGACTTCTCGGGCAGGATTATCGGCTCAATAACATGGGAGAGATGAAAGCCGTCCAGATGCACCATCACCGGCAGGAGAACCCGGTGGTCTTCGGCGATACGAAAGGCGCAGATAATACTGTCTACCGCCTCCTGACCATTCGTCACAAAAAGCTGAACCCAGCCGGTATCGCGCACCGCCATGACATCGGAGTGGTCGCCCCACACACTCAGGGGCGCCGATAGTGCCCGGTTCACCACGCTCATCACCACCGGAAGACGCATGGCGCTCACACCGTAGAGCACCTCATGCATCAGTTCAAGCCCCTGCCCGGCGGTGGCGGTGAAAGCCCTCGCCCCGGTGGCTGACGCCCCGAGGGTGGCGCTCATCGCCGAGTGCTCCGATTCCACGGGGACATAAGCCGCATCAAGCTCACCATCGGCGACCAGCTCCGCCAGGTGCTCGACGATGTGCGTCTGAGGGGTAATAGGGTAGGCGGCGACAACGTCGGCGTTCGCTAGCTTGACCGCCTCGGCTACGGCAACCGATACCTCTAAGCCAACCTTCTTAGCTATTCTTCCTTCTCCTCTACCATACTGATTGCCTTCTGCGGGCACTCCTCGGCGCAGATGCCGCAGCCCTTGCAGTATTTGAGGTCGGCGACAAAGTAGCCCTCATCGTCCGGCTGGATACAGCCCTCGGGACAGAAAAGAAAACAGAGCCCGCACTTGTTACAGAAATCCTTATCCAGCAGCGGTCGCTGCTGTCGCCAGTCCCCGGTGCGGTACTGGGCGGCGTTACCCGCCTCGGTGACAATGGCGCCGGGGGCCAGGTCTTTACAAGTAAGCTCATTTTCTGACTTGGGCAATTTAATCTCCTTAAGGGCACCTGACCCTGGTCTCGGCATAAGCCCGTTTCATGGCATCAATATTACGGCCGGCCAGTTTCCCGAAGCGGTGTTGAAGCGGCTCAAGCAGGGAATCAAGCTTTACGATGCCGGTGGCTTTCAGTAGCGCCCCGACCATAGTTGTGTTGACAATGGGTACCCCCAGCACCTCCATGGCAATCTTCGAGGCGTCAACGACCGCCACCTGCAGACTGCCGCCGAACTGGTGCTGGATTTCCTCCGGTGACTTCCGGGTGTTCAGGATGAGCATGCCCCTTTCCTTGAGACCTAAAGCCACCGGAACGCTCCGAAGAAGTCCGGCATCAAAGACAATGACGACATCGGGCTGAAGCACTTCCGCCCTCACTCTTATCGGCTTAGTGGCGTCGATGCGGACGTAAGCCGCCACCGGCGCGCCTCTTCTCTCCGGCCCGAAGCTGGGAAAGGCTTGCGCATATTTCCCTTCATCTATGGCGGCTTCAGCCAAAAGCCCGGCGGAGGTGACCGCCCCCTGCCCACCCCGCCCGTGCCATCTGATTTCAACCAGCCCCGAAATGTCTATCACCCTTATACTCTCCCATGAAAACGTGTCCCTGGAGGGACTCGAACCCTCGCACCCGGCTCCGGAGGCCAGTGCTCTATCCAACTGAGCTACAGGGACAGTTTGTTAATTGTAACACTCCCGGTCCCTGCTATCAACCTGCGGACTTCAGCTCCTCCGGTAGTCTTGGTGAGAATACATACTGGGTCGTGGTTCTGAGCGCACGTCTCACTTCGGCTAATTGGGGTTTATAGAGCTTTATCCGACCCGCGCGCAAGCTGACCGGCATACCGAGCACCCGGGAGACTACTTTTACTTCTGCATCACCGCGGGCGAGGACGGAAATTTCCTCCTCCCCAGCGATAACCTCAATCATAATGGGAAGAAAAAGTTGCCCCTGCTCGGCTTCAGTTAGAAAACTGGCAAGGAACTCCAATTCGCGGCGCTTAAAGAGATAATTGCTGCCATCCCTGGCACTGACACTGGGATAGGTCTCTTTGAGCAATACTGCCAGAGTCTTGGGTTCAAGGGTAATGTGGGCGTTTAAAACCCGGAATTCACCTCTGAGATATTCCTGAAGCATCCTCTCGTAAGGCTCATTAAGCACGGCTTACCTCTGCCCCAGGAGCACCTTGACCCGCTTGAGACGGGATTTCTCCTCGCGGTCTCTTTCTTCAAATTTCATCTGCAGGAACTTGATGGTGGTCGCGAGGCTGGGGATAATCATATACTCCAGGGCGTTAACGATTCTCTTGGTGCGGTTAATCTCGCGCCCCAGAATCTCAAGACTGCTCTGAAGTTCCGCCAGTTCCGCCACCGAATCGAGACACTCCCTGAAAAGCACCTGAGCGCGGTCAAGGCGGGCTGATGTA
The DNA here is from genome assembly GCA_043800335.1 of Chloroflexota bacterium. Classification (GTDB taxonomy): domain Bacteria; phylum Chloroflexota; class Dehalococcoidia; order Dehalococcoidales; family JAZDNC01; genus JAZDNC01. Next base: position 8,996 of record JAZDNC010000051.1, on the reverse strand, counting down.
TCCATGACGGCGTAGCCGGGCATGGCTCTCTCCTCAATTTTGAGCTCAATCGAGGGTATCCTGAGCCCGGCGACACTCCGGAGCCCGGTGGCCAGCGTCATCTCGCGCTCAGAGGCGACCAGCTCTTTGTCCATTGCCAGAAAGCCGTGATAGCCAGTGGCAACCGCCAGCGCCTGGTAAGCCTTCTGGAAAAGCTCCAGTGATTTACCCTTCGCGTCAATAGTTTCCTTGGCTACCTGCAGGAACTCCATGATGAGAATGGAGAGGCGGTCTTTCACAATGCGCTGGATGCGGTTCGCCAGCCTCAGGCGACGCCTCAGCCTGATTAGCTCGATTTTGGTCGGTCTGACCTTGATTAGCTGTCCCGGCATAGCTACTTCTCAACCGCCTCACGGTATTTAGGTAGATACTTCTTGATGAACCTCTCACTGATAAGCTTGAGATCTTCCTCAGGTAGTGAGGCAAAGAGCTTCCAGCCGATGTCCAGGGTGTCTTCCACCTTCCGCCGCTCGTTCTCCCCCTGGGCAATGAACTCCCGTTCAAAGCGGTCGGCGTAGGTGAGATAGAGTCTGTCCCTCTCGGTCAGGGCTTCGGTGCCGATGATGGTTGAGATTTCCCTGAGCGTGTTACCCTCGGCATAAGCCGCAAATAACTGCATGAAAACGCCGTTATGGTCTTCACGGGTCTTTTCAGGGCCAATCCCCTCTTTCATCATCCGGGAGAGTGAGAGGAAGACGTCAAACGGCGGATAGATGCCCTTGCGCTCCAGACTTCTCGAGACCACAATCTGCCCCTCGGTGATGTAGCCGGTGAGGTCGGGGATGGGGTGGGTGATGTCATCATCGGGCATGGTCAGGATGGGCATGATGGTGACCGAGCCTCCCCTGCCGCCGATACGTCCCGCCCTCTCGTACATGGTCGCCAGGTCGGTGTACATGTAGCCAGGGTAGCCGCGGCGTGAGGGTATCTCCTCGCGCATGGCGGAGAGCTCACGGAGAGCCTCGCAGTAGCTGGTGACATCGCTCATGATGACCAGCACATTCATGCTTCTCTGCCAGGCGAGGTACTCGGCAGCGGTAAGTGCCAGACGCGGCGTCGAGATACGCTCAATCACCGGGTCAGAGGCGGTATTGATAAAGGCCGTGGTGCGCTCCCTGGCGCCGGTGCGCTCCAGGTTCTGCATGAAGAAGGCGGCGTCATCATAGCTCACCCCGACGGCACCGAAGACAATGGCGAACTCCTCCGCCTTACCCTTAACCGTCGCCTGACGGATAATCTGCGCCACGATGCGGTTGTGGGGTAAGCCCGCGCCGCTGAAGATGGGGAGCTTCTGCCCCCTGACCAGGGCGTCAAGCCCGTCAATCACCGAAAGCCCGGTCTCGATGAACTCCGCCGGGGGCTCCCGGCTCGCCGGGTTGATGGGCTGACCGTTAACATCAAGATAAGCTTCAGGAATAATGGCGGGACCCCCGTCAATCGGCACGCCCATGCCGTTAAATACCCTGCCCAGAATATCGGCGGAGACGGGCAGTTTCAGGGTCTCGCCCTTACAGCGGAGCTTGGAGCCGGCGAGGTCGACCTCGCTCACGCCGCCGAATACCTGCACCACGGTGGCTTCGTCCGAGATGTCAATCGCCTGACCGCGCTTAATTTCGCCGTTAGCAAGGTGCACGTCAACAATCTCGTTGAACATGATCCCGGGTATCCGCTCAGCGATGAGGAGTGACCCCTTCGCCCGGCTGATTGCCTTGGTTTCTCTAACTGAAAGCGGTGCCATTACACCCCTCCTTTGCGGACAACCAGAGAACCATCCATCTCCGCCCAGATTTCCTTGACCCTGTCTTCAAACTGCTCGTGGGGAATATCCTTCATACGGGCGATGCGGTAGACGACGGGGGACTGGCGGATTTCCGCCACCATCGTCCCGGCCTCCATCATCGCCCGGGTAAGCTCGTAGAACCTGATGATTGTCCTCGCCATAAGATGGGCACGCTTCGGTGCCGAGTAGGTATCAATATCGCTGTAGGCGTTCTGCATCAAAAAGTCCTCCCGAAGCATACGGGCGATGAGCAGAGTCAGCTTATCACTCTCGGGCAGGGCTTCAGGACCCACTAGCCTCACGATTTCCTGCAAATCAGCCTCCTGCTGAAGTATCCTGAGCGCCATAGTGCGTGTGGCCTCCCAGTCGGGGCTGACACTCGCCCACCAGCCCTTGACCGCCTCGGCATAGAGGCTGTAGCTCTGGAGCCAGTTGATTGCCGGGAAATGCCTGCGGTTAGCCAGCGCCGTGTCCAGCGAATAGAAGGCATCAACGATGCGGAGTGTGTTCTGCGTGACCGGCTCGGAGAAGTCAGCGCCAGGGGGGCTTACTGCGCCACAGATGGTGACCGAGCCCATCCGCTCCGGGCTACCCAGACAGCTCACCAGACCCGCCCGCTCGTAGAAGGAGGAGAGCCTGGAGCCGAGGTAAGCCGGGAAGCCCTCCTCACCCGGCATCTCCTCGAGGCGACCACCGATTTCTCTCATTGCTTCCGCCCAGCGCGAGGTAGAGTCAGCCACCAGGAGTACATCATAACCCATGTCACGGTAGTACTCCCCCAGCGTAATCCCGACGAAGATGGAAGCCTCCCTAGCTACCACCGGCATGTTGGAGGTGTTAGCGATGAAGACCTCTTTCTCCTGAAGGAGCCTGCCCGTGTTCGGCTCTTTGAGCTTCTTGAAGCTATAGAGCACATCTGCCATCTCGTTCCCTCGCTCCCCACAGCCCACGTAGATGTTGAGCTGGGTCTGCGCCCAGCGGGCAAGCTGTTGTAAGGTCACCGTCTTACCGGTGCCAAAACCGCCGGGAATTGCCGCCTTGCCCCCCAGTGCCAGCGGGAACATGTAATCAAGGATTCTCATCCCGGTGACCAGGAGTTTTGACGCCTTGTCCCGGCGCCGGTAGGGACGGGGCTTGCGCACCGGCCATTTCTGGAGCATGGTGAGGTTCCGGGTACTCCCGTTATCGGCGATAACTGCCACCGGCTCTTCCACGGTGAAATCGCCGCTCTTTACCTCTTTGACGACACCCTTGATTCCCGGCGGCACCATGACCCGGTGCTCAATCAGGAAAGTCTCGGGGACGGTGCCGATGATGTCTCCCCCCTCCACCCTGTCTCCCACCTTAATCCGGGGGGTAAAAGACCACTTCTTAATCCTGTCCACCGCAAGCGTCCTTGCCCCGCGCTTGATAAAGGAGCTATCCTGCATGAGCACAGTAAGGGCTTTCTGGAGCCCGTCATAGATTGAGCCGACCACCCCGGGACCCAGCTCTGCAGTTAGAATGGCACCAGTACGCCGGACTTCCTCCCCCACGGTAAGACCCTGGGTATCCTCGTGGGCTTGGATTACCGCCCTGTCTCCCTCCAGCCCGATGACCTCCCCCACAATACCTTCTTTACCAATCTGAACAATCTCATAGACCTCAGCCCCCATCATCTCACTGGCGATGACCAGGGGTCCCGAGACCCGCCAGATCTTACCCATATCTCGCCACCTCCAAAGTGTAGCTATACCTGAATGTCAAAGCCAACAAACCTTCGGATAAAGGCTTTGTCGCGCTCAATGACCTCTTTGTAATCGACGCCGTGCTTTGACGGCACCTCAACTATCAGGGGGAAGACCTTCTTCTCATCCTTGAGGCGTCTCACCATATCGTCAACATAAGTCATATAGTTTTCCTGGATGATGATAATGCCAACTGCCTCACCCAGATAAGCCTGGAGCGCTTTGCGCACCACGTCCCTTACTTCACCCTCCTGAGCCACTACCAGCGAGTTACTCACTCCAGCCAGTCTCATCCCGGCGACAAGGTCTTCGTCACCAATCATGGCGATACCGAGCTCTCTAACCGGCATCATGCGGCAATCACCAGCAGGTCTTTTACCGCGTCTAGAGGTCGACGGTCCAGCATAAATTTGAAAATGAGCCTCAAGTCCCTGAGCTCTGTTTCTTTGAGGACAAGGTACCACACGATAAGTACGGGCGACATGAGCCTAAATGAGAGTCTCTCTTTAAGTAACTGCAGCTGGCTCCGGTCGATAATCTCATCGACGGTTAAGGTCTGGCCTTTCTCCAGGCTCGCCAGCGCTTCGGCGGCTAGTTTTTGATAGGGATAGGGTACCCGCTCCGCCAGCTCCTCCGGCTTCAGCCCGAGGAGACCAGCCATCCCGCTCAGGGAAAGGGCGTGGCCCCCATCAATCAGATAATCGGCACTCCCGACGCCGAGTGCGCCACCGGCGTTTCTCAGAAGGACTTTGAGATTAGCCAGGTCAACCATCGTCCCGATTGTCGGCACCAAGACAGTCCTATCCAAGACTTTCCCCGACACCGCTATCAAATTCCGGTAATACTCACGGTCAAGCCTTGCCTCCAGCACAAGACGTGACGCGACGTCCTTTTCGCCGGCGTAGCCCGCCAGAATACGGGCGTAGTTCACCAGTCCAGCCTGAGCGACAAGCCCCCGAATTACGGCAATACCATCAGCCTTACCGAGTGCCTCAGTGAGCCCCAGTTCGCTGAGGTCGCCCAGGGGAACCATGCTTACTTTCCGTCCGCTCAGCACCGCGCCTATCGCCGACTTGATATTAAGCACGTCATACTTTGCCATATAGGCATCAATAAGGCTCAGGACGTGACGCGGAGTAAGCTGGAACCATCGGATGCGTCTGAGCAGTCCCCCCAGATACTGCCAGAGCCTCTGGTCAAGCTCGTCAAAGTCCTTGACCAGCACACCCTCCAGGTAAGCCCCGATATCGGTGTCTCTGATGACACCGACCGCCTCCTGAAATTCGGCGGCTTTAGTCAATTTGCCAAAATGCTCCGCGGTAAGGAGATGCGACTCCTCTCCCTTTAAATAAGAGGTGATGAAAGGGTAACCCGCGTCCGAAATCCCCATCTAAGCCCTGAAAAGCTCCCTTCCTATCTCCGGCATTAACCGGGGCAGTAGCATCTCGAGACGCGTTTCAAAGGTGTTGTCAATCCGGTTCTTCCCGTCCATTGTCTCCACAACCACCCCACCCAGAAACTCCTGGCTTTTGACCTCACTCACCGCTGACAGCTCTTTTACCTCTTTGATGAGTCTCTGCATGGTGGCTAAGTTCCGGGGCGAGACATAGACCCTTACCTGAGAGGCATTCAGGCTGGTAATTCCCTCCCGGGCAAGACTCGCCAGCACCTTTTCATCCCCGGCGAACCTCGCCAGTTCCTGCTTCGCCCGCTCCAGTATCTCGTTAACCACCTCGGTCTTGGCGGCGAGTAGCTCCTGACGCGCTTTCATCGCCGACTGGGCTTTAATGCGAGCAATCTCGGCGTCAGTCTCGGTACCAAGCCTGACCTTCTCCGCCTCAAATCTGGCTTGCTGGCCCGATTTGGCCGCATCAACGCTCGCCTTAGCCTTGGCTTCAGCTTCCTTGATAATGCTATCAGCTTCGGCTTTTACTTTTTCCAGAATAGCACTACTCAGTTTTTCCATTCCTGTCATATGCCACCCTACATAAGCTTCATCAGAGATAATGCCATAATGGCAAACACAAATCCGACAACACCAATCAGCTCAACCATCACAGCCTGCAGCATAGTGCCAACAAACACCCCCCCCTTTGACTTAGGCAAGAGAGATATGCCCGCTGCGCAAATCGTGCCCTGATGCCATGCAGAGAAGAATTCAGCCATTGCGGTTATTAAGCAGATGGAAAGGGCCTGTGAACCCGCCCTGCCCTGCGCCTGTAATATAGGAACAGACCTGGTCAGAACGACAATCATTACTATCATCGCATAGAAGGTTTGGGTTAGTGGCAAGGCCGCTAGTATTATGACATTCCTGAACTGCTTCGGGTCTTCTGCAATAGCAGCCACCCCGGCAGTGCCGGCTATAAATACACCTAATGAAGAGCCCACCATACCGCCAACCTGAGCAATTGCAGCACCTAGAACTGCTAAGAAACCTGGAAGAATTGTCATTTTTGTTCTCCTACCTCCTTAATAACTAAGCTTTCCCCTTGTATATAAGCCCAGCTGTCCGCATTCTAAGTTTGAACGGACTATATTCTGTACCACCCCCGTCATAGAACTTGGATAGAAACTCCAAGAAGCACAGCCTGAGAGAGTGAACAAAACCACCAATGGTGCCCATAAACAGATTGAGTACGTGACCAAGGAGCAAAATTCCCAGTGCCAATAAATTCCCAAAGATAAGCCCGGCTACCCCAGGTATCATACTGCGAAATAAACCTGCAATCATATTAAAGGACGAGGCAAGATAAAACGATGCTAAACCCACCCCGGCTAACCGGCTATATGACATGACATCACCCAGGACGCCGGTTATGTTGAATATCCACATCAGCACTCCCAGGACAGGGCTTTCCAGAATTGCACCAACGATGATTAAAAGTATGCTGGGAATCATAACAATCGTGAGAACAGAATACGCCTGCCCGGTTAATAGCGGAATATTAACGCCAAATATGGAGCGCATGATGAGGGGTATGGCACAGATTTGGAGTATCAAGATCCCAACCCTGCCCAGTATTACCCCCAAATTCCTCCCCTTCACTGCTTTAACCAGCGCTATCACGTAAGCCATGTTTACATGAACCAAACCTACTACTACCGCAAATATTATAAATGACATAGGGTTTGAAAAAGTCTGTTCAATTATACCCACAACGGCTAAAGACTCGATCCCAAAGAATTTATAAATATCACCCAGGTAGCTCCCGCTAAGCAAACCCAGGACTGAGGCCACGCCACCACTAATATATAGCAACTTTTGGAATGCCTTAAAGCCTTCTGTGTGAGGGTCATCAACAAATTTGCCAAGGAGAAATTTGGCAAGAAATATAACCCCTAACCCGTAAACAAAATCACACGTCATAATGCCGAAGAAAAAGGCAAAGGAATAGGCTACTATCGGGGTCGGGTCCCATTCTCTATACATCGGGGTGCCGAAAAGGTTTACAATAACCTCGAAAGGTTTGGTCACAGTAGAATTATTTAGCTTGGTGGGCGGCTGTTCATCATCGCCGGGCGGACGCCCATCAACAAAGACATAGGGAACTTCCCCTCTTATCCCGGAAAATACATCCTCCACCTGTCTTGCGGGCACCCAGCCCTCAACCAGGGTAACATACCTGGCTTCCGCCGCCTTCTCCAGGACGCTGAGGCGTTCACTCTCCGCCGCTAGGGCTTCACGAACGAGGAATATCCGCTCGTAGTCTTCACCGGTTTTCTCCTCCAACTCAGCGCGCAGTTCCGCCATTTTGGAGCGAAGTTCAGCGAGCTTTGTTTCACCTGTCTTGATGAACTCGTCAATACCCGCATCCTCAGCCGGTATATCAAGAGCCCTGCCGCCAATCTCCGCGATAAGAGACTCCAGAGGCTTCTCGTCCGCCGTGGCGAAAACAGCATGAAGGACAACCTCACCTTCAGCACTGACCGCGGTGCTGCCAAGAAGGTAACGGTTGAGTTTCTTTTCGGCGTCCTTAAAGGCATCCTGAGACAGAACAAAGACTTTTGAAACAAGATAGGCGCCCCTGTAGTTCAGGTCGTTGAGCCGGCGCGCGCCCTGAGCCGCCAGGAGAGTAAGGTATTTAATCAGTCGAGTGGTCTCTTCTATCTCACGGGCAACTTTCTCCAGCCTCTCCTTAAGACTCGCCACCTTGGCGTGGAGCAGTCTGACCTCGGCGCCGATTTCCTTAAGGGGCTTGGCGTAGGTTACCTCAAAGGTCTCGGCAGAGAGACTTAGCTCCCGTGCCGGCAGGTAACTCAATATTGAAGTAGCGAAACCGAGGAGTTCGGCAACCTCCTTCTTTTCACTCTCAATCGCCGCCCGGTCCGCCGGTTTCAGCTCCTTGGCTTCCTCGATATGCATCGCCCCGATTTTGTGCAGGGTCTTTAAGGTCTTCTCGGCGGCATCCCTCAGGGTTATCACCCGGACCTTCATCATCGGTTCCGGATGATTGACGATAAGGGGCTTCATCGCGACGCCACTCCGGCAACCTCATTCACGATACGCGCCACCACTCCCGCTATTTTCCCGGCGACACTCGTCTTAATCGCGGAGGCTTTTACCCGGGACTCGGCGACTCCCTTATCGGCTTCTTTCCTGGCTGACTCCAGCATCTTGTTATACTCGGCGACGACCGGAGCCAGGGCTATCTCTGAAGCAGAGATGCGCTTTATCTCTTCATCAGCCCTGACGAGGATTTCGCTAGCCTGTAAGCGAGCCTTCTTCAGCATCTCTTCAGCCTGAAGTTCAACCGCAGCGACGCCAGAAACGGTCTTTTCCTGAGCCATAGTCCACCTCTATCGGAATAATCTGGAATCTCACACCCGAAAGGGTATCGTTGCCCCACGAGAAGAGTAGTAGAAGTTTAAAAACTGGCTGGCTATCATCTAGCACCTGACTCTGTCCAGCCCCGCTTTCTAGAATTAAGGAGCAGCCTTTAGCCGCCCTTAGCTATTTCTGGACGCTCATTATAGCACAGCACTTTTTTTCAGTAAAGCAGTATCAGGTCAAGTCTGTATCAAGACAACATCAAGATTAACCCAAGCTGGTATTGTTCCATTTGAGTGTATCCCTTATCACTGTATTCTCCCCACCTTGCGGACTAAATCAGTCCAGTTCCTTACAGGTAGTTTAATCCCCGCTACGTCTGCGGGTGTTCTATTGGCGAGGCTCATGTGAGGACGAAAGAAATTGTAATGGACAAGGAAGCCGTCCATCATCAATTCGGCGGTATCATAGGACTTAAATCCCTTGATGATTTTGGTGCGTTCTTTGATGGTTGAGTGGAAGCGTTCAACCAAGTTTATATTTATCTCTTGGGTGATTCCCTTCATACGAATGTGTTTTGAGTCTGCCCCGAAGATTTGCTCTATACCATCGGGGTAAACGCCAAGTGAATCGGATATTATAAATCTTGGCGACTTCCTTGCTCTCTTCTGAGAACGAT
>JAZDNC010000039.1:0-31898 GCA_043800335.1 Chloroflexota bacterium | reverse complement strand
TGGTGGAGATAGGGGGATTCGAACCCCCGACCTCTGCGATGCGAACGCAGCGCTCTCCCAATTGAGCTATATCCCCACGCCCAGAAATTATAGCATATCGTCTCACCGTTGTCTTAAATAAGCAACTGAATCAGTCGCCGCAACACATCTTGCCCCACCCCAGGATTAGGCATAAAATACGGAGCGATGATTATAGATGTCCACACCCACATCTTCCCGCCAGAAATAAAGAAGGACCGTGCCCGCTACGTTACTCTAGACCCCTGCTTCGCTGAGCTTTATTCCAGCCCCCGGGCAAAGCTAATTACCGCCGATGAGCTTATTGCCAGAATGGATGAGGCGGGAATTGACATGTCGGTTGTGCTCAACATCGGCTGGGGAAGCCACAAGCTATGTCAGAAGACCAATGACTACATCCTGGAGTCGGTAGCCCGCTACCCCAGACGCCTTATTGGTTTCGGCGCTGTTCTCCCGAGGCTTGGCGATACTGCGGCAAAGGAAGCCGAGCGCTGTGCCCGGGGCGGAATGAAGGGGATTGGTGAGCTGAGACCCGACCCCGAGCTTGACTTCGAAGACAAAGAGGCTCTAGACCCCTTCACAGAGGTCATGAAGCGATGCAACCTCACCCTTTTGACTCATGCCTCAGAGCCGGTGGGGCACGATTACCCGGGCAAAGGTAAATTAACCCCCGCTGTGCTCTACCGGATGATTGAGCATCTTCCCGGAATCAATATCATCTGCGCCCACTGGGGCGGGGGACTCCCCTTCTATGCCCTGATGCCCGAGGTCAAGACGGCGCTGGCACGCACCTATTTTGACACCGCCGCCTCGCCCTACCTCTACCGCCCGGAGATATACGAGCAGGTGATAAGGCTTGTCGGAAAGGAAAAGATTCTTTTCGGCAGTGACTACCCCGTCATCTCTCAGGAGAGGGTGCTGGGTGAGACAAAATCAATCGCGCTGGATGAAGAAACCAGAGACCTCATTCTCTCGGGGAATGCAGTGAGACTTTTCGGGATTAAGGAGTAGCTTGGAAACCATCCGCTCTTTCATCGCCATTGAACTACCGGAAGGGCTGAAGGACGAGCTTATCCGTCTGGTGGAAAGACTGAGAGCCAGCAGTTCAAACTCGGTCAAGTGGGTTGACCCCCGGGGTATTCACATCACCCTCAAGTTTCTGGGCAGCGTCAGTTCCAGCAGAATAGACGGGATTATCAAGGCGATGGAGGAGTCCAGTAACACTGTTTCTCCTTTCCAGCTCGGCGTCACCCATCTTGGCGCCTTCCCCAGCCTGAGCCGACCACGCGTCGTGTGGGTAGGACTTTCAGGCGAGCTAGAGAAGCTTCAAGCTCTACAGAAGTCGCTTGACGAAAAGCTTAGCCGGCTCAGCTTCAGCCCGGAGACGCGCCCCTTTACCCCTCACCTCACCCTCGCCCGCCTCCGCGAAACGGCTACTCCAGACGAGATAAAAGCCCTGGGTGAGCTCATCGCTAAGACACAATACGAATTCACCACGTCCATTAAGGTTGACGCCCTGAGCCTGATGCGAAGCCAGCTTACCCGGAGCGGGGCAATCTACTCCCGCCAGGCTTTGGTGCCGCTCGGTGGGAAAGCCGGTTTATAAAGCCTGATTCAAAACTAAAAGAGCGATAGACTTAGACCCGTGCCCGTTGTATAATCTCGCCGTAGTTAGCCTTCTCGACGGAGGTTTTTGATGGCTCTCCCGAGGTCTAATGAGTTCCCATCCTCCCCTATCAGGCTATCCCTTGATGAAATGACGGCGATGACCCGAAGACTGCGCCGTCACATCGTCACCATGACGGCAAAGGCCGGCAGCGGGCATCCCGGTGGTTCGCTCTCAATTGTGGAAATCACGACCGCCCTCTACTTTAGCGTGATGAGGCACAATCCAAAAGACCCTGCTTGGCGGGATAGAGACCGGCTCATCCTGAGCAAGGGGCACGCCGCCCCCGCCCTCTACGCCACCCTCGCCGAGAGTGGCTACTTTCCCGTTAGCGAGCTGATGACCCTGCGTCAGCTTGACAGCCGGCTCCAGGGGCACACCGATAAGCTCCTCACTCCCGGGGTGGAGATGACCGCCGGGGCGCTGGGACAGGGGCTCTCCTTCGCCGTGGGTGTCGCCCTCGCCGGCAGGCTCAACCACCAGGGCTACCGGACCTACTGTATCCTCGGCGACGGCGAGTGTGACGAGGGGCAGGTCTGGGAAGCGGTCATGGCGGCAAGCCACTTCAAGCTGGACAACCTGACCGCCATCTTGGACAGGAACCGGCTTCAGCTTGACGGCTTTACCAAAGACATAATGGACCACAGCCCTCTGGAAAAGAAGTGGGCCGCCTTCGGCTGGTGGGTGAAAGAGATTGACGGGCACAGTCTATCCGAGGTTATCGACGCTTTAAACACGGCGGGAACAATCAAGGGCCAGCCGTCGGTCATAATTGCCAATACTGTGAAAGGCAAAGGCGTGAGCTTCATGGAGAACAACGTTGACTTCCACGGGCGTGCCCCGAACGCCGCCGAACTGGAGAAAGCGCTTAAGGAGCTGGAGCAGCCATGATACAGGAAGCCTCAATGAGGGAGACCTACGGCAAGACTGTAGCCGAGCTGGGCAAGGAAAACCCCGACATCGTAGTGCTGGACGCCGACCTCTCCAAATCAACCCAGACCTTCATGTTCGGTAACGTCTTCCCCGACCGCTTTTTTGATGTTGGCATCGCCGAGCAGAATCTGATTGGTATCGCCGCCGGCTTAGCCCACTCGGGTAAGATACCCTTCGCCTCAAGCTTCGCTGTCTTCATCCCGGGGAGGTGCTTCGACCAGGTGCGTATGTCCGTCGCCCAGCCCCATCTGAACGTCAAGCTGGTAACCACCCACGGCGGGATTTCCGTCGGTGAGGACGGTAGCTCCCACCACGCGATTGAGGATTTAGCCATGGCTCTAAGCCTGCCCGGCTTTACCGTGATTGTCCCGGCTGATGCCGTGGAGACCGCCCAGGTCATAAGGTTCGCCGCTAAAACCACGGGACCTTTTTACATCAGGCTTTGCCGACCCCGCAGTCAGGTGGTCTTTGGCAGCGACTACCAGTTTCAACTGAGTAAAGCGCCCGTCCTCAGAGAGGGCAGAGATGCCACTATTATTGCTATCGGGTTGATGGTGCCAGAGACGCTGAAAGCCGCCGATAATCTCAAGAATCAAGGCATAAACTCACGTGTGCTCAATATGTCCAGCCTGAAGCCAATTGATGAGACGGCTATCATTCAGGCGGCAAAAGAGACCGGGGCTATCATTACCGCCGAGGAGCACCTGCTTCACGGCGGGCTGGGAGCTAGGGTAGCCGAGGTGGTCGCGCGAAATCAGCCGGTGCCTATAGAGTTCGTTGCCCTGAATGACACCTACGCCCGCTCAGGCAAGGCGGGGGAACTCATGGCTCGCTATGGTTTGACCGCTAAAGACATTGAGCAGAAGGTCAAAGAGGTCTTAAAGAGGAAAGCTAAATAGAGCTCCCCGTGATTGGGTTAAGTCTGCCTTATCTATAAGATTAGAATTCTCTCTCGTTTTGTCCTGTTCTTCTTCAGAGTTACACTGGAAAGGTGAGACTAAACAAAAAGAGAGTAAAGAACCCAAACTGCTAAAATAAGCCAGACGAGGCTAGCCAGCCAAGCCTTCTTTAGGACTTTTCTACCTAAAAATATATTGTCTTCCAGTGTTACGTCTTTGGCAAAGGGTGCGAAAGCCATCATAATCAAGGGCGTTGCGAATAACAGGGCAGCAAAAATCTGAACAATAGTTAGTTCGCCAAGCAGAAATATCAGGATGACCACTGCCAGTGCCAGCGCCAGCAGAGACATCAAGGTTGGGTGCCCCAAAAGCCTCTTCGGAATAGCATTCAGCCATGATTCCGGACTTATCAGGATAACAACAAGCTTGATAATTACCACGGCAGCAAGAAGAAGCGCCATTACCTCTACGGGTCTCATATTCACCTCCTTAATTATCGGTGAGAAATGGAGTCCTATCTTGGCACCATTTTACTGACAAGTAGTTTCAGACTCTCACATTAGCCTACGCAACTCGGCAGGTATGCCGGGGGAGGGGCTCGAACCCACATGGATTGCTCCAACGGATTTTAAGTCCGCCGCGTCTGCCAGTTCCGCCACCCCGGCGTAAGACGCTCTTATTTTAACGCCTTAAAGACAGCCATTCAACTGATAGCAGTGTCACCTACTCTGTCATTGTCGGGCTTGACCCGACAGTCCAGACCACCTTCTCACCCTCTGGATTCCTGCTTTCGCAGGAATGACACTTTAGGGAGATTGCCACGTCACTTCGTTCCTCGCAATGACGTTCTTAGTTTGGCTAGCGCCCGCTTTCACCACGCCTCAGCGTCTCCGGCATGGTTATCAGGAGAGGCATCCTGATCAGCACATCCAGCCCCAGGACAGTAAGGAAAATATACTGCATCCCCAGCTTATCCGAGATGAATCCGGCAATCCAGGCGGCGCTCGCCGCGGTGAGCATGCGGAAAAAGCGCAGAATCCCAATCCACCGCCCCATCCGCTCCTTCGGCACTATCTCATAGCTGATGGCAGTGGTGAGCACCATGTTCATGCTGTAGAAGCCCTGGAGCATCCCCGCTAACACCAGAAAAACGGGGTGAGGTGCCCAGATGAGCATGAGCAGTGACGCCCAGAAGAGCGGACCGGTGATGTAAAGCACGCTCTTTCGCCCGAAGCGGTCAGCCATTCTCCCCACCGGTATGCCCATGAGGAAAGGGGTGAGTGAAAAGCCGGTCACCATCCAGCCCAGCACCTGGGCGCTTGCCAGCTTGGCGTCGCGGGCGAAGACCTGAGAGAAGGGGATGACCATGCCCTGCGGGAGATAGGTTAGCGAGGCAACGACAAGAAAGCGCCTGAGCCCCTGCCCTTCTCTGACCACCTGAGATAGCCCCTGGAAAAAGTTGGCTGGTCTGGTGCTGCCACCCCAGCGCAGGTTGGTAAGCTGGGTCAGGATGAGCAGGAAAGCGAGCCCCATACCGAAGAGGGCAACGAAAAAGAGTGGTCTGATGCCGCTAAGGTTCACGCCGCCGAACCTTGTCACCAGCGCCGCCCCGAGCAGAGGCCCCAGCATCCCCATCAGCCCCATGGCGAAGGTCTCACATAGTGCCATCGCCGTTGCCCGCGTCTCTTTAGAGAGGGAGGTTGAGCAGATGAAGGTGCACCCCTGCTGGCTGGTCTCAAAGCCGAGCCAGTAAAAGAGCATCGCCAGAATGATGATGGGCCAGCTCCGGGCTAAGCCGTAGACTAAATAAGAAAGCCCGAGAAAGGTGATTCCAACAAGGTAAATCCTTTTGGGCCCCATGCGGTCAATGAGCGTTCCAGTAAATGGCCCCAGAAGCCCGGCAAAGCCCATGCCGATTGAGTTAACCATGCCCAGCTGGGTGGCTGAAGCGCCGAGGTCTCTGGTGTAGATGGAAAGATAAGGCAGCACCATCTGGTAAAAGAAGCGGTTGAGACAGCTCCTTAAGGCGGTAATCCTCCAGACCTGAGGCAGGCTCTTCAGGAAACCGATGCCCTTTGAGACCACACCAGCCGAAGTTTCAGTGACGCTCAAGCATATTCCTCTAGATGGATAATTAGAGGAGATTGTATGCTTCCCAGGCTAAATCGTCAACAAGATTGGCAGGTTGTCCTTGCGGGTGTCAGTGAAGCAATCCACAAACTCTTATCGCGATGAGGGGACGGATTGCCACGGGCTCGTGCCCTCGCAATGACGGTTACTCTAACTTCAGACCCTCATCGGCAGGGTCCTATTATGAATCTTGACAGCGATGACCCAAGCAACAATCGTAAAGGCTATGAGCACTATTAAATCGGTGCCAACGGAGAAGTAGTTCCTGCCTCCAAAGGCATAACGTGCCAGGTCGGTGAAATAGGTCAGAGGCGAAATGTAGGCGATACCCCTGGTGGCTGCCGGCATCTCGCTTAAAGGCACAAACACCCCGCTGATGAATATGAGCGGGAATTTTATGAAGGAGCTTATCATCTGGGAAATCTGCGGTGCGGTTGTCGGAGGTGAGGAAATAAGGAGTGACATGGTCGCAAAACAGATTGAGCCCAGAAATATGGCAACCGCGAGTACGAGCGGGTTGACAATTGAAGCACCAACGGCGAGGGCGATGATGAGAGGCACGATGGAAATAATAACGCCAACTAACGCTGATGCCAGCATATCCCCGAAAAGGATTGTCCAGACGGTTATGGGTGTCGAAACCAGCCTTTCCAGCGTTCGGGCCTGAGTCTCCCAGGGGAAGGTGATGGGGGCGATGGCTGAACAGGTAAAGAAGACCGACATGGATATGAGCCCTGGCATAAGCGATACCGCTGCCATGTTACGCCCGAAGGCATAAGAGATAAACATGAAGGCCGGATACATCACGCCCATGAGCACCACCGGACCTTTGGAGTAGTAAATCTTCATGTCTTTCTTGGCAATCGCCCAGGAACGTATAATCTGGTCTAGGATTCCAAAACTACTTTTCACGACTTTTCTCCTCGGTAAGTCTTACAAAAGCGTCCTCAAGCGAAGGAGCACGGACGTTGACAATATTCACCTTGAGTGAATTCTCACGGCTGAAGTCAACAAGGGTGGTAACGAGAAGAGTCGTATTCTCAGTGTACAACCTGAAGCGGTTGTTCTCATGCCCGTTGCCTCGACCGCCTCCTGCGCCGGGCATTTTACCGGCACCCATCCCGGGCATCGGTGGACGACCCTGTTGCCCCGGCATTCCGCCAGATGGACCCTGACCAGCCACACCTGAAGACATTCCCTGACCGCCCGCCATTTGCGCCCTCTGTCTGCCGCTACCCATGCCCCCTCCCATACCGCCGGGTCGCCCAACACCAGCCATCGCCTGCTGTGCCCTGAGCCGCTCTGCCGTTTCTATCGCCTGTGCCGTTTCCAGCCGAGTTACGCCTGGTAGTTTCGCCAGCACATCCGGACTCACGGATCTGTCAAAGCTCACATCTATGAGGTAGACCCGGCCAGCGGTGATACTCAGGTTATCCGGTGTGTCCATGGCAACGATTTTTCCGTGACTTATGATTGCCACACGGTCGCACATCTCGGCGGCTTCGCCCATGTTGTGCGTGGTAAAAAAGATGGTCTTGCCTTCCTTCTTGAAATTCTGGAGGAGTGCCCGGATAAAGCGGGTACTCTGGACGTCAAGACCGCTGGTCGGCTCGTCCAGAAAAAGAATCTGAGGGTCGGGGAGAAGCGCCATGCACAGAACAAGGCGTTTTCGCATACCCATTGAGTAAGTGCTTGCCTTTGAGTCTTTTCTTTCCAGAAGACCAAGTTCGCTAAGCAGAGCTTCCGCCCTCTCTTTTGCCTGATTGTTCGGAAGACGGTAAAGCTCGGCGATGAGCATCAGATTACCCCAGCCGGTGAGGTCAAGATAAGCATTGGAAATCTCAGGCATGACACCCGATAATTGCTTGGCACCGAAACTTCCAGCCGGGTATCCCATCACCCGGGCTTCGCCCCCACTCCTTTTGATAACACCGGTAAGCATGCGGGCGGTGGTGGTCTTACCGGCGCCGTTAGGCCCCAGAAAGCCGAAAAATTCACCCCTTTTCACCTCAAAACTGATGTGGTCAACGGCGAGGAGTTCGCCGTAGTACTTCGTGAGGTTATCTACCCTGACGGCACTTTCGTCGGTAATCATGAAGTTTACCTCTTTTGCTAGTCTTTTCCCCTGCCACGCTTTTTGATTTCGGCAAGCCGCTCTTCTACTGCCTTTGCCTCCGCCTGAAGCTCCTTAAGGTACTCCTCGAGGCGAGCGATAATCTCATCTTTTGAAATAAAGCGCCGCCGGAAGCCCATGCCCACGCCGCCCATCCCGTGCCCCATCATCCCCCACATGCCGGGTCCACCCATGTGCCCATGTCCACCACATCCGCAATATCCTCCGTGCATCCCGCCCATACCGTGATGTCCATGGCGAAAGCCCCTCTGCTCCTCATGCTCCTGATACATCTTGCCCTCCTCAAAAACATATTAGTGATTGCTAATATACTAATATCAACTTGTCTTTTTGTCAAGAAGATGTGACAGGCGTTAGCCGCGGGTTTTTTTCACCGGGCAGTTTTGCTGATAGAGTACTGAATCACTATTTCGGCTGAGAGTCTCCTTCAGAAGACGCTGACAGCGCCTGAGTGATTCTGGCTTTACCCGGTAATGAATGTGGTAACCCCGTCTCTCCCCCTGAACCAGCCCGACCGACCTGAGTACTTTAAGGTGCTGGGATACCGCCGACTGGGTGACGCCGAGAAGCGCCGAGAGGGCATTGACACAAAGGCTTCCGGCAGGCTTCTGTCGGATGAGGAGTTTAAACAGTCTCAGACGGGTCGGGTCGGCAAGCGACGCGAAAAAAGCCGCCTGTTCCGCAATTTCATCTACCCGCTTTTTCTTTACCACTATTGACCTTATAAGTAAAACCTAATATAAAATTACACTTACGTGACTGTCCTGTCAAGACTCTTCCTCTTCTGCCATTGTCGGGCTTGCCCCGACAATCTAAGACTCCCATCGTCACTTCTAGATTCCTGCGTGCGCAGGAAGGACAAATAGGCAGTATTTGACTTGATTCAAAGCCGTTTGCTATCATCTAGCTTAAATATTCCCAGGATGTAAATTAATAGATTGAAGGAGGCAAATGGTGGCAAAACTCTACGGTTACGCGGGTAAGCTGTTAAGGGTTGACCTTTCCGGCGAGAAGATTAGTGAAGTCGCCATAGACGAGGCGACCGCCCGTAAATGGATTGGAGGCACTGGTTTCGGGGCGAAGACTCTCTATGATGAAGTCCCTGCCAGCGCCGGCTGGGCGGACGCGGGTAACCGCCTCATCCTCGCTACTGGTCCGCTGGGCGGGACCACAGTCGGCGGCTCGGGCACGACCTCGGTAATCACCCGGGGACCACTGACCAACGGCGCCGGCGCCTGCCAGGCGAACGGTTTCTTCGGCGCCTATCTCCACTTCACCGGCTATGACGGGATTATCATCCAGGGCAAGGCAAAGAAATGGTTCTACCTCTACATCCCCGAGAACGGCAAGGCTGAACTAAAAGACGCCTCGGGGCTTCTGGGCAAGGATACCTGGGAGACCAACGATGCCGTAAGGGCAGAGCTCGGGGCGAGTGAGCACGGGGTAGCCGTCGCCTCAATTGGGCCTGCCGGCGAGAATCTGGTCAAGTTCGCCTCAATCTTCTTTGACCAGGGGCATACCGCCTCTCACAACGGCAACGGCGCCGTCATGGGCGCCAAAAAGCTCAAGGCGATTGTTGTCGCCAGAGGGAAGCAGCGCCCGGAGCTCAAGGATGCGGAGAAGGTTAGCGATATCTCCGGCCAGCTCCATGACAAGATACTGAACAACCCGGGACGGATGGGCCTCTACAACTACGGGACTCTCAACGCCATCTGCGAGCGCACCGCCGCCAAGGACGGCATCATCCCGGTGAGAAACTATACCTCCTCGGTCAACGACATGACCCCGGAGCAGCTGGAAAAGTTCAGCGGTCCCTATCTGCGCAAAAACTATAACGCCAAGCCCTGCCCCTGCTGGGCTTGCCGCATGCACCACTGCCACATCATGACCGTCCCCGACGGGCCCTACAAGGGTTTTGTCGGCGAGGAGCCGGAATACGAGTGCTTCGCCGCCTTCGGGCCGTGTATCGGTAATCGCGATGCCGCCGCGGCATTCTATCTTTCAAATGTCGTCGACCGGCTGGGTATGGACGCAAACGAGGTAGGCTGGGTCGTGGGTCTGGCGATTGAGTGCATGGAGAAGGGCGTGCTTCATCCCAGCGAGACCGATAACATCAAGCTGAGCTGGGGCGATGTCAAAGCCGCCGACCAGCTGATTCACCGCATCGCTCTGCGTCAGGGTTTCGGCGACGTCCTGGCGGAGGGTGCGATGAGAGCCGCCCAGCGCATCGGGCGCGAGGCGCCCCAGTTCGCCATCCACACCATGAAGGGCTGCACCCCGCGCGGGCACGACCACAGGAACCGCTGGGGGATGCTCCTTGATACCTGCGTCTCCCAGATGGGCACCGACGAAGGCTACTCGGCGCTATCGCCGGCGGATTTGGGCTTCCCCGACCTCAAACCGAGCCTGAACACCAACTACTCTAACGAGGAGGACATCCTCAAATGGAATGTCCATCTCAGGGGGGCGCACCAGTTCGAGGACAGCCTGGGCACCTGCCGCTTCACCACGGGAAGCGACATCAAGCTCCTGTCCGAGGCGGTCTCCGCCGCTACCGGCTGGAACTTTGACCTGAACGAAGCCATGATGGTGGGTAAGCGCATCATCAACACTCTGCGTTGCTTCAATATGAGGTGCGGGCACACCGTTGAGATGGATGCCCCCTCACCCCGCTACGGCTCAACCCCGGTGGACGGGCCGTCTAAGGGTCACACCATCATGACCAACTGGGAGAGTCTGCGCGCCAGGTTCTACGAGGGTATGGGCTGGGACACCAAGACCGCCAGACCTCTGCCTGAAACTCTAAAGAAGTTTGGCCTGGACTACGCCATCCCCGAGCTGTGGGGCAAGGGAAAGTAAAGATACTTTGCTTGGGGAAAGGGGCTATCTCACGGTAGCCCCTTTCCCATTTGGAGCCAACTATTTGGGAACCTGCTGTGACCAAACGCTGTTAGGGTGGTTTTTCAGTGCAATCCGATGAACCCCCCGAAGTGCAGCAGAAACTCAAAGGCAGAAACCAGTAAAGTCACGACCCCGATGCCTGCTAAGACCTTAGCAATGTCACTTTCCTCTCGCTCGTTCCACCAAAAACACAGAGCGGCGACGCAGATGGAACCCGCCATCCACAGTAAATCAAACAATGCCGCCCGCCCCAGTTCGTCCAGACTTTCCCGCACGGAATAGGTCCCGTCCGGATTCCGGTATTTATATAGACCTATGCCTTCATATAGTTTGCTATCAACTAGTTGGGGGAAACCCACCAAAACACAGGCACAGAGCAGGAGAATGGCGGCGATACCGCTCCAGAGCGCCACCTTCTTATAGAATTCCTCATCCATTACTGTTTGCTCGACTAAGTTTTTGATGTATCATATCACACAAAAGAGCGTGTATCTTAAGCGATGTTGAGACATTCCAGAATAATAGCTCTGTTGCTTAGTCTTGTAGTCGCGCTGGTAGTAATAGTTACCGGTTGCGCCGGGACGCCTGGTACGCAGACGCAACCTAGTCTTTCAACTCCTCAACAAAAGCAGACTCCAACTTCAATGCCTGTTTCCACCACAACCCCTCCTTCGGCTCCGGCAGTGCCAACATTAAAATCGCCCCCTAACGGCAGTCTTGCTTCCTCACTGACCCCGACATTGGAATGGCAGCCCTCGGCTGGAGACGCCTCTTACGGACTTCAGGTAGCCACCGACCAGAGCTTTAGCAATCTGGTTGTCGAGGAAAGGGGACTGAAAGAGGCGAGCTATGTTGTGCCCTCATCTAAGCTGGGCTACGGAAAAACTTATTACTGGCGGGTGGGTGCTGGCATCGCCGGGCTGAAGTCAGGGTGGTCACCATCATGGTCTTTTATGACGCCTACCCGTCCATCACCAAATCTGTCAGAAACTCAGGACGGTGTAGAAACAGACCACCTTATTGTCCGCGATATAACAGGGCAACTTTCCAAAGAGAGAGTCAGGGAAGTAGCTATTACAGCAGAGGAAGCCTTGATGCAAATTCTCGAGTTTTGGTCCGTACAGCCCGGGGTGGAAAAGTATGGCAAGATATTGGTTGAGCTTCAGAAACCCATACAGAACCCTAAATATGGAGAAATATATAGTGCCGAATTTTTTTTAAGGAAGAAGGATAGCAGTGTGTATCGTGCTGTCCCCGTTCAGGGGGCGGCAAAAGAACCTCAACACATGGTTCAAAAACTGCTCCATGCAGTCATGTATAATCCTGACAAACTGATCCGTAATATGATAAGCATCAACATGGAGATCCAGTTTGGCAATTATCTCGCCTTTCCCAATTGTGGCTTTAGTAATGATGCCTGGGTATTAGCTGTCCGCCAGACCAACGTGTATGTTCCTTTGGAGCAATTGGGGCCAGACAATGAGAGTTGGGGCATGACGTTCCAAGGAGAAACAGTCATTGTTAACGATATGAACAAACAGCAGACTATGTATGCTGAGGCAGGCTCCTTCGGTCAATATCTTTTGGACACCTATGGAGTTCAAAAAGTGAAGGCGTTTCAGGAGCTTTCATTGCAGAAGGAGCGACCATGGGTGGAAGTATTTGGACTAACACTGAGCCAACTGGAAACAAACTGGATTCAGGCGCTCGAATCAATCCAAGAGGTAAATGAACAGGATGTTACGATTCTAGTAGAATTGATAAGTAGCAATGGAGCTGGGGCGGCACGGTTCAAGGCGCAAGGTCTGCGCTCACAAGAGTAGACAATATTGTCAAATCACCACCGCAGATAAAGCCGATTCTTCTTCTGAAAGCAGTGTCTTCCCGACCTTCCCCGAAGGCTTTCAGCGCACGAGATAACAGCGTTCAGCTAAACTTGTGAAATATCCTTACGCTTCTGGTGGGGAAGCAGGGATTTGAACCCTGACGCCTTGCGGCACATGGTCCTAAGCCATGCGCGTCTGCCATTCCGCCACTCCCCCGGAGCTTCTTAAATATAACACTTTGACACTTACCGCTCAAGACACATCCTTGATGCGTAAAAATTTTACTCGATACCCCATTGCTTGCCGACCTACAGGTATGATAACATGCGACATCCCCGCCACCCCCATAGGCACCCCCCGCAAGACCGATTAAGCGCTACGGAGGTTCAGTCCGATGAACGGTAAAAGATGGATTCTACCCGGACTGGGAATCATTCTCTTAATTCTTTTCTCAATACTGCCCCCGATGGCACCTATCACCCCCAGAGGCATGAAGGTGATTGGCACATTTCTCTTTACCGTAACCTGGTGGGTCAGCTTCGGCACCGGCTTTCCCAGCCTCCTCTGTCTCGCCATCCTCGCCATAACCAGCGTCATGACCCCCAAGGAGGTTTTTGCTGTCTCTTGGGGCAACTACCTGGTCATGTTCGTCATCGGCGCCCTGGGGTTGATTGAGAGCCTGAGGGCAACCGGCTTCGCCAACCGCTTCGCTTTCTGGTTCATGAGCCGCCCCTTCAACGAGGGGCGTCCCTGGGTGATGCTCAGTGTCTTCTTCCTCGCCAATTGCCTGACCGGTGCTTTCATGGAAAGCAGTGCCGTCTGTCTTATCTTCTTTGCCATCGCCGAGCCTATGCTTATAGCTCTGGGCTGCGAGAAAGGGGATAAATTAGGGGCGACCGTAATCATGGGCATCGGCTGGGTATCAATCGCCGCCATGATTATGACTCCTATCGGTCACGGCTCAAACCTGGTGCTCCTGGACTGGATTCAGAGAGACTTCAACTACCGTGTCGGCTTTCCCCAGTGGTTTGCTATCGGCTTCCCCACCGGAGTCATGTACACCCTAATCATCATCGCCTATTTCCGTTTCGTGGTGCGCCCCGATGTCAGCCGTTTTGGCGGGGCTTTTGAGTACGTCCGGCAGGAAAGAATCAAGCTGGGCACCATCAAACTGGAAGAGAAGATAGCCCTATCTGCCTTTCTTATCGTTGCTGTCTTCTGGCTACTACCCGACCTGGGCAGGGAACTGGTACCTGAACTGAGTAGCTATGTCAGCACGCTGACCTACGCTGTTCCCCCGCTCATCGGCGCCGGTCTCCTCTGCGCCATCCGGGTCAAAAAACAGCCCCTTCTGACCTTCCGCAGCTGGATGGCGGCGGTACCCTGGGCTACCGTAGCCCTCATCGGGGCGATACAGGCGCTCAGGGGGCCCCTGGAAGACCCGGCGACGGGGATACCCACCCTTCTCAACAATGTCTTCACGCCTTTGCTCGCCCGGGTCCCTCTTATGGTCTTTCTGCTCATCGGGATATTATGGACCGTTTTCCAGACCCAGTTCATGTCAAACTTCGTTACGGTAACACTGACCTACACCGCGATGATGCCCGCTATCATCGCAGCTAAGGCAGGTAATCCCATGGCGATAGCCTTTACCCTCTGGTTTGCGGCACGGGCTGCCGTCGCCACACCCTCGGCTACCAGTAGCGTGGCTCTGGCTGCCGGTAGCGGCTGGGTGCCGGTAGGCTTCCTGATGAAGTGGGGGTTTCTCCTGGTCATCCCATTCACCCTGTTCTATACCTTCATTGTTTACCCCATGGCAACGCTAATCTTCCGGTAAAGGACTGGCGGTTGCAAGATTTTCCGCTCAGCGGCACTGGAAGCATTAGCGAAGCAAGTGCTTGTCAAAGTTCTCGCGATGACCGCTGCAACGAGATTAGCCTGTCTCAACTATTGACAGTTCCCCGAGCCATGGGGTATAAAAGTCGGGGGGTGCTTCTATGATTAAAGATAATATTGAAGAACTGTTCCGGGAACTGCCCAAAGGGGTTGAGCTGGTTGCCGCCACCAAGACCAGGACTCCCGAGGAAGTCAAAGAGGCGGTCGGCGCCGGAGTCAAGATGGTGGGCGAGAACTACGTCCAGGACGCCGAGCGCAACTTCAAGGTGGTAGGGAAAAGTGTGGAGTGGCACCTCATCGGGACCCTCCAGAAGAACAAAGCCAAGAAGGCGGTCAGTCTCTTTGACATGATAGAGACGGTTGACTCGGTCGACATCGCCAGGGAGATTGACAAAAGGTGCGCCCAGATTGATAAAGTCATGCCCGTCTTGATTGAGGTGAACAGCGGGCGTGAGCCTCAGAAGAGCGGAGTGCTCCCCGAGGATGCCGAAAAGCTCATCCGTGACATCGCCCCGCTCAAGAATATAAAGGTGATGGGGCTGATGACGATGGGGCCCGAGCTACATAATCCCGAAGACATCCGGCCCTACTACCGGGAGACGAAGAAACTCTTTGACCGCATCAAGACACTCAATGTACCCGGTGTTGAGATGAAGTATCTGTCAATGGGCATGACTGCTTCTTACCGGGTGGCGATAGAGGAGGGGGCGAACATCGTCAGGATAGGGAGCAAGATTTTCGGGGAAAGGCGCACCTAACAATTAGTAAGCATATAAAAGAAAGTTAAACAAATATAATGAATCCGCTCGCCCTGAGCCTGTCGAAGGGCGTGCCGATGGTTCGACAAGCTCACCACGAGCGGCACGCAACCTAATGGTTACCATTGCAGCTTAATGGTAGTTCTACAGACGGCGGATAGCCCCGGCAATGTCCTTCAGGTCACGGAAAGGGACGCAGTCACGTTTCACGGTTTGGCAGTGCTCAAGAAGGCGGTCAATGGCGAAGACGTGGTGCGCCAGATTTGCCGCCGAAAAGTCGGAATAACCGTCCCCAACGTATACGGTGCGGTAACCCTGACTCAAAAAGAGCCGGGTGTAGGCTTCCTTAAAGGCGTCCTCCAGCTCTTCGCCGGCGGGACTCACATACCTTACCTCAAGCCCTCGGGGGTTAAAGCGGGTCTCGGCGGCGTGGAACTCAATATCTCTCAGCCCTAAATCATTCAGGATAGTCTCAATATAGAAGTCCAGCCCGTTTGAGACGATGACGAAGCGGAAGCCCCTCTCCCGGCAGGTCTGTACCAGCTCCGGTAGACCGGCTCTGAGCTCAAGATGGTGCCTCACGTAGTCTAATATCTCATTTTTACCGGCGTGAACCAGGGCGAAGGCTCTCCGGGTGAACTCACCCACCTTTATCTTGTCCTGACGGTACTCTTCGTAGAGCTTGCGCCAGTCGGAGGGGGCAAACCTGTCAAGAATAAGGAAAGCCACATCTTTGGACGTGATGGTGCCGTCAAAGTCACTCTGCACCAGGGTCTTATTTCCCCTTGGCTTCATCCCCGGCTCCCGATTTCTCATCTCCAGACTCGGCAACCGGCTCAACCTTATGCAGCGTCTTTTCATCAGTGAGCCGGTCAATGTAGAGAACGCCGTTCAGGTGGTCAAGCTCGTGCTCCAGCACCTGAGCCAGGAGGTTGTCGGCTTTGATTCTAACTTCCTTCCCCTTCTGGTCTCTCCCTTTGACCGTAACCGCAAGAGAGCGCTTCACCGTGCCGGCGTAGCCGGGAAGACTGAGACAGCCCTCCAGAATCTCCCTATCGCCACTCCGTTTTACCATCTCCGGATTTACCAGCACGATTGGCTCTTCCTCCGGCAGTTGAATTACCACAATGCGCAGAGATACCCCTATCTGGGGCGCCGCCAGCCCCGCTCCCCTGGCTTCGTGAAGCGTTTCTATCATGTCCCGAATCAGCCCCTTAAGCGCAGCGTAACCGGCAGGCACCCGCTTCGTCTTTTTGCGCAGGATAGGGTCGGGAAAGCAAATTATGGGACGAACTGCCATGACTGAAATTAACTCCTATTCCAAACTAAAATAGTAGCATATTTAAGTTCGGAGCGTCTAGAGCGAAAACTTCTAGAGACATTATTCTAATTAGCTGAACTTACTATGCGCGAACGAAGTGGATAGGCTCACCATATTTTAGGAGATTGCCACGTCACAGAGTTTACCCTGAGCGAAGCGTGAGGGTTCCTCGCAATGACGGATGGTTCTGTTTCAACGTAACTGAAGGGCTGAACTAATTCCTATCTATTTGTGGCATCGAGCTGTTTATCCTGTAAGTCCCTGATGAACCCGATGGCTTCCCTGAACTGCCGCGGCAGATAGATTGACCTCAGCCCCGCCCCGTGCAAACCGAAACCGGAACGGGCGCCGATAAGAAACAAGGCGATAGAGACAAGCAGAGGCAACAGAGGCAACAAAAACGGCAGAATCCTGTCTAATCCGAATTGACCCGGAATTAACTGCCCCAAGCCGCGTATCAGTGACTCCACCCAGGCGACGAAGACATCTGAAAAAAGCGGGCGCAGCGAAGGTGCCACCAATAAGAAGACCGAGATAATAACACCTGTGACCAGCGTCCGCCAGGGGTATCTACGGGCATACTCAATACCGGTGATGTCGCTGTAGCGTAGCTCCGTCACCCGGCGGGAGATTACTCCCTCCCTGACAAAGACCCGCCGGTTTGTTGCCACCAGTCCATAGGTGCCGACCGTCCAGCTTTTCAGGGCATACTCCGGCCTAGCAAGGGTAGCCTGAAGCTCAGTCGGTATACCGCTGAGTCCGCTCTCCTTTGCCATCTCACCGTCAAGACAGGTGTCAAGCTCGGTTACAAGACGGGACATGGTCAGCTTGCCCGCTTTCTCACGGGCATTAGCCGACATCTGCTTGTACTTTCCCTCATCCTCCAGCAGCTGGGTGATGGCGCCGGCGGCACCGGCGATATCGCGGGGGCCCTTCACATGAATGCCTTCAACGCCGTCCTTGACTAACCAGGTTTGCCCGCCGGTCGCCGAGGTGATTATCGGGACACCGAAGAACATGAATTCAATCTGCGCTATGCCCAGGGCCTCCAGACGGCTCATGATGATGTTGAGATAAGAGCTCCTGATTAGCTGAACCTTTTCCTTCTCGTCTACCCTCCCCAGGTAGGTGACATTGGGAAGTCCTTTGGCCGTCCTTTCCACCCCTTCGGCGTAGGCTGAGCCGTCTTTGCCGCCAGCCAGGACGAAGTGTAAGTCTTCCCTGCCCTGCATCCTCTCGGCAACGCGGAGAACCGCCAGGGGATTTTTCCTCTCTTCAATAGTGCCCAGATAGGACACGATGCGAGCCTTAGGATTTATATCATGGCGCTTAAGGAAGTCCGAGGTGTCCTCGGTGGCGAAGCTCAAAAAGACCTCGTCATCCACCCCACCAGGGAAAAGACAAAATTTATCCGCTCTTGCCCCCATCTTGACCTTGGCGTCCTTTTCCAGCGGTGTCACCACCAGCACCGTGTTTGCGGTCTCCATAACACGGGACAGCGACAGCCGGTTCCAGGCGTTTCTGAAGGTGAGCTCGCTCAAGGAGTAGCGCTGGGGAGACGGCTCCTGGAAATGAGACATGTGGGCGAATACGATAGGGTCGCGGTAGCCACCCAGGTCCCTCATCTGCCTCCGCCAGGTGACGAACTTAGTCACCTCCTCGGGTCCGTTCCAGAGGGTGCTATGAGTGATGAGCACATTCAGCTCAAAATCACTGACAATCCGCTCCAGGACGGGGAGAAAGTCGCGAAAGGCGATGCGCCGCGGCGGGAACTTGGTGACATAGCTGTCAACCCGAATCACCGGTATCTTGAGCATACTGTCCTCGGCGAACAAGTATCCCTTGCCACCCTTGGCTACCTCGGCAGAGGCTACCTCCTCGCCGTCATGAAAGAGGCTGGTGATTAGGTAGGCTTTCTGCCCCAGCTTATTGAAGTATCGGGTCATCCTCTGCGCCACCAGTTCCTGCCCCTTACTGAGGCTCGTCTGATACATGATGATACCGATTCGTTTCTCCATATTACTTACTCTCTTTCTTCACCAGCTCCGGGAAACTCTCATCAAAAAACAGGTTGTTTCCCAGGAGCCTACCCAGTAAGGAAGCGACCGCTGGGAAGTTCACCAGGTATTCGCTTTTAAGCTCTACCCTCGAGCCCTCGTGTATGACGCCGATACTGATATTGGCAACCCTGAACGCGAGATTGTCCACTTTTGAATCACCCATGTAGACCACCCCGTCCTCCAGCCCAAAATACTGCTTGAGTACCCCGAGGGCTCTCCCCTTGTCCACGGGGCAGGGATAGACGTCGAAAAAAGGCTGATTCTCATATCTGACCACGGTGAGGGGCAGGGTCTCACAGTATTCTATCACCTTTTCCGCCTGGGGCTCCGCCTCTTTTAAATCCCGGGAGTAGCGCCAGTCCGGGCAAAAGGCAATCGTCCGACCCGTAGAATCTCTTTTTTCTTCAATAAAAAAATAGTTGCCACCCACACTTCTGGTGTATTCCAGTGCTCGCAAGATGTAAGGCAACGCCTCTGACACACACGGGTCTCTCAGTATTCTCTCCCCGATTTTTATCTCAAGCCCGGCAATTCCCGCCCAGGCGCGGGCGAAGGGTGTCCGGGGCAGAATAAAAGATAGGTCTTTGGTGGTGATTATCCCCACCGGAATCAACCGGCTAATCCGGGTAAGCACCGACTCCAGCTCCCAGGGGATTCTGGACTCCTCCCTGCTTACAGTTAGCGGGCTTATCGTGCCATCGTAATCAAGGAAAAGACCTTTTACCTTAACTAGATTTGGTATAAGAAACTCCTTTCGCCGGAGTGATTACTCACAACAATAGATAGCAGTTCCACGAGCGACGACTAGCAAGCTTAACACGACACCCTAACCCCTGACAAGCTTGCGAATTCAGCTTACCGTTCGGTGTCTGAACCGGAATTGCCATTGCGGGCTAAGCGAGCGGGTTCGCTTAACTCAAGCTCTCCCTTTTCTAAAGGGAGAGGTAAAGCAGGAAGACCGAGAGGAATTTCGAGACTGACTTCTCCCTTAAAAAAACATTACCAACCCTCTTGACAAAAGGTGATTCGGGTGTAAAATGGTGGAAAGTGGGGGCAAGTGGGGGAATTAGGGTAGTCGGTGGTGCCTAGCGGTGTTCTACGGCGAGTTCCAGTACCGGGTTGACGACCGGGGTCGGGTACCTTTACCCCCCCGTTTCCGCCGTGACCTAAAAGACGGCTTAGTCCTCATGGCGGGCGTGGAGCGGTGTATCACCGCCTACTCCCTACCCGCCTGGAAGAAACTCTCTGACACTCTGGCTACCCCGGGTTCAGTCACTCAGGATAAGATGAGACGGCTGAACCGCTATCTTTTCGGCACCGCTTTCAACCTGCTCATTGATAGTCAGGGGCGTATCACCCTGCCTTTGAATCTCCGGGAGTACGCTGGCATCACCAACGATGTGGTGGTGGTAGGGGCAAACACCTATCTTGAAATCTGGAACCAGGAACTGTGGGAAGCTGAGAAGATAATGAGCCAGGAGCAAGCCTGGCAGACCATTGAGAGTCTGGGAGGGCGCTAATTGGTCATGGTCGCAGCCAGCCACGTACCGGTCCTATTGGAAGAGACCATCCAGGCGCTGGCGGTTCAGCCAGGGGGTCGCTATATTGACGCAACACTGGGCGGCGGGGGACACGCCGCCCTGATTTTAGAACGAAGCGTGCCCGGCGGGCAGCTCCTCGGTATTGATGCCGACCCCGAAGCGATAAAATCCGCCAGAGAGCGCCTTTCCCCCTTCGGTAACTCAGTCCTCATTATTAATGATAACTTCGCCAACCTTGAGGCTATCTGTTTTAAGTATGACTTCCTGCCCGTGCACGGCATACTCTTTGACCTGGGACTCTCTTCCCTCCAGCTTGAGAGCGAGCGCGGCTTCAGCTTCCAGAGAGACGCCGCGCTCGACATGCGGTTCAGTCCGACCCAGAGACTCACCGCCGCCGACATCGTTAACCGCTCCCCGGAAAGAGAGCTCGCCAGCCTGATTAGAGACTACGGCGAAGAGCCATTCAGCCGGGAGATAGCCCGGCATATCGTGAAAAAGCGTCCCCTGAGAACGACCCTTGAACTGACCCGGGTGATTGAGGAGGCAGTCAGGGGAAGGCGGGGACGAATTCATCCGGCTACGCGCACCTTTCAGGCACTCCGTATCGCCGTAAATCACGAGCTGGAGAATCTGCAAACCGCTCTGGAGCAAGCGGTTGACCTCCTTGGCTTTGGTGGGAGACTGGTAGTCCTGAGCTACCACTCACTGGAAGACCGCATCGTAAAGCAGTTCTTGAGGAGGGAGTCAAGGGACTGCATCTGTCCCCCCGGCGTAATTGAGTGCACCTGCGGGCACAGAGCCAGGCTCCGCATCATTACCAGAAAGGCGGTTGTCCCCACCCCGGAGGAAATTGAGCGTAACCCACGCTCCCGCAGCGTCAAGCTCCGCGCCGCGGAGCGCGTCATCAGCGAGGCTGAATATCACGAGCAGACCCAGGAAAATCGGAGTTACACCGAGGCTAACTGTCGTGGTTGGAGACGTCCCTCATTACTCAGGAAGCTCAAGATTGCTTTCGCCGCCTAGAGCGTCTCCGGATAGCAGGGGGAGGAGATTATGTGAAGAACGAACCGGTGGTCTCTACTGGAAACCATGTTATAAGGAGGGACTAGATGGGTAAGCGGTCAATCATAACCGCAATTGATGTTGGTACAACCAAGGTATGCACCATAATCGCCGAGGCTAAGGACGACGGCGGACTCAGGGTCGTCGGTGTCGGTACCGTGCCCAGCTCCGGGATGCACAAGGGCATGGTGACCGACATCAGTAACGTCAGGGAGACAATCCGTGCCTCGGTCAGGAAAGCCGAGCGCGCCTGCAACTATAAGGTAGAGTCAGCCTATGTCGGTGTCACCGGTCGCCACATCACCTCCACCAACAGCCGTGGCCAGGTTTCCATCACCCGCAACGACCGTCTGGTGCGTATTGATGACCTGAGACGGGTGCTCACCTCGGCACAGAGCGTCAAAATCCCCAGCGACCGGAAATTGCTTCATGTCATCCCCCGCACCTACGCCATTGACGGTCAGGAGGGCGTCCAGAACCCAGTGGGTATGCACGGCTTCAGGCTGGATGTGGAGACCCACATCATCACCGCCGCCATAACCTCCGTCCAGAACCTGATGAAGTGCGTGCGGAACTTGGGCATTGACATTGATGACCTCGTTCTTGAGCCTATCGCTTCCGCCGAAGCCGTCCTCACCGAGGATGAGAAACAAAAAGGGGTGGTGCTGGCGGAGATAGGCGGCGGGACGAGCGAGATAGCCGTCTTCAAGGATGGTAGCATCTTCCACGCCGCGGCACTGCCGGTTGCTGGCTACCAGATTACCCGCGATATCGCCATCGGTCTCGGTCTTACCTTCGACGTAGCCGAGCAAATGAAGAAGACCTACGGTAGCCTCAAGCCGGTCTATGACGCCAGCATGCAGATGCCGAAGGCAATGTCATCGGACGGACACGGCGAATCCTACCAGGACCTCTGCGAGATTATCCGCGCCCGGGTGGATGAGATTCTAAGGCTCATGCTCCTGGAGATGCCGGCGGAGTATCAATCAATAGTCCCCGCCGGACTGGTCCTCACTGGAGGCGGTTCTAACCTCGCCGGCCTGGACAGTCTGGCCCGTGACATATGGCGTCTCCCGGCGAGAATCGGCACCCCACTCGCCCTCGACGGTGTCACCGAGGGACTGAAAGACCCAACCTACGCCACCGCCGTGGGATTGATTCTCTGGGCTAATAAAAATCGTACCCGGCACTGGCGGTCAAACCGGCTCTTCGGCTGGGGTCTCTGGCGCTTCGTTAGCCAGATTGTCGCCATGTTCCGCCGGAACCTAGTTTAAACAGTAGGGTGAAGGAGAATAAGGAGGATTAAATGGCAAAACAGAGTCTGGTCCCCAATCCAGCTAAGATTAAAGTAATCGGTATGGGGGGCGGTGGCAGTAACGCCATCACCCGCATGGTGCGGGAGGGTATCAAGGGTATTGAATTCATTGCCATGAATACTGACGCCCGTGCCCTCGCCATTACCGAAGCCCCGGTGCGTTTCCAACTCGGCGAGAAGCTGACACGTGGGCTCGGTTGCGGCGGTGACCCGGTGGTGGGACGCAAGGCGGCGGAGGAGAACCGGGAAGAGCTAAAGGAGATGATTGCCGGCTCGGATATGGTATTTCTCACCTGTGGCATGGGCGGTGGCACCGGCACCGGCTCCATCCCGGTCATTGCCGAGGTGGCTAAGGGGAGCGGGGCGCTGACCATCGCCATCGTGACCAAGCCCTTCGCCTTTGAAGGTAAACACCGCATGCGCAACGCCGAGGAAGGGATTAGCGAACTGGTAAGCAAGGTTGACACCCTGATTATTATTCCCAATGACCGCCTCCTGGAGCTCTGTGACCAGAAGACCACCCTTGAAAACGCCTTCAAAATGGCGGATAGCGTCCTCTACCACGGTGTCCAGGCAATCTCCGAGGTTATCACTGTGCCGGGCATGATTAACCTTGACTTTGCCGACGTCAAGACAATTATGAAGAACGCCGGTCCCGCCTGGATGTCCATCGGCACCGGCTCGGGCAAAGAGCGGGCGGTAACAGCCGCCAAGGAGGCGCTGGCCAGCCCGCTGCTGGAAGCTTCAATTGAGGGAGCCACCGGCGTCCTCTTTAACATCGTCGGCAGCACCAATCTCACTCTCTTTGAGATTAATCAGGCCGCCCAGATTATCCGGCAGATGGCTCATCCCGAAGCCAACATCATCTTCGGCGTGGTACAGGACCCGAGCATGAACGAGGATGTCCGGATTACCCTGATTGCCACCGGCTACACCGCTGTGGGACTAACCGGCGCCCGGGCTGAGGAGCAGAAGAAGATTCTGAGGGCGCTCAAGACCGAGGACGAGCTGGATGTCCCCTCTTTCATGCGTCATCCCATGTTTGCCCACCGCCGTCAGCTACCCGACGTCACCCTGAAACCGGCAGATGTCCCCAGGAGAGCGGAGGTGCGCCAGTAAAGCTCGCGGATTTATAAAGCAGGAGCGGCGGGCTCAAGCCCGCCGCTCTCTTTTTTGCGTAGCCGCATCATTTGCCATTGCGAGCATAGCAAACAACCTCACTTGAACCAAAGATTGCCACGTCGCTCGCTCTTCGCAGTGACAATCCAATTACCGGAGCCAAAATAAGTCAAAACCAGGCTAAAAATCCTTGACGAATACAATATATTGTGGTAAGCTGACTCTACTCTACTACTGGTTGTAGGCAATGAACTGTCCTTATTGTGGTGGTCAGGACCTGAAAGTCATCGACTCCCGCGATGCCGGCGAGGGGATACGCAGACGGCGCCAGTGCCTCAAGTGCCAGGGGCGTTTCACCACCTACGAGGAGCTCCAGCGGGTGAGTCTCTTCGTCATCAAGAAAGACCAGCGGCGCGAGGAGTTCAGCAAGGAAAAACTGCTTAACGGCATCCGCAAAGCCTGCGAGAAGCGACCCCTTCCCACCGGCACCATCGACAAGCTCGCCGATGACATCGAAGCCGAGCTTTTCCGCCTGGGCAAAAGGGAGGTGCCAGGCCGGGTGATTGGCGATATGGTGATGGAGGGACTCAAGAAGCTGGACTACATCGCCTATATCCGCTTCGCCAGCGTCTACCTCGATTTCGCCGACATCGCCGACCTCAAGCGGGCGGTGGACAGCCTGGTGAGCGGGGAGACGGTAAGTGTTAAGGCATCAGAGCAGTTACCGCTAATTCCGGCTGAAATAAGAGAGAAAGCTAAAAGGAAAAGGATTGAGTCAAAGCAACTAGAACGCGCAGCAGTTGAAGAAAGGAAAAAGAGCGAGGCTCAGAGTGAAATCTAAGCTCAGAAAGGAGGTGTTGGAGTGCTAAAACCCGAAGTCATGGAAGATCTGGAACGTGAAGTCCGCCCCTGGCTTCTTGCAAGAGGCTATACTCTACGAAAATTCAGGGCTCTTCCATACGAAACCAAGGTTAGATTGCACAACGTAGTCTGCAAGGGGCATCCCACAAGTGATAGGCAACGTAGAGAGCTGGCTCAGGCACTTGATAATATGCCAGAAAGCAGAGAGGGGAAATTAGTTAACTCAGAGTCTAAAGACTTGGAAAAGTTCTTTGAACCCTTACCCGATAAGCAAAACGACCAGCTAAGATATCTTAGCAAGTTTTGATAAACACACGAGTTGTCCAAACCGAAATAGCTTGCAGGAGCAATACCTTGTCAGAATCAACAGACAACATGGCGCGACAAGCCAGCAGTCTTATGATTGACCGTGCCAGACGCCTTGTAAGCCGTTTAATTGAACTGAGGGGACATGACCAGCCACCGTTTCCACCCAACGAGTATTTTAATCTGGTAAACATAAAGGGTATTCAAAAAGAAGAGTTGGGAGAAGTGGGTGCTGTCCTTCTCAGGCTTCACGATGGACTTATAATCAAAGTAAATCAGAGTGAACCAAAAGTGAGACAGAATTTTTCCTGTGCACATGAAATCGCTCATGTGTTATTCAATGAATTGATATCAGAACATTACACAGAAAAAATCGAATATCGTAAATTCGATTCTAATGGCCGCGATAAAATACAGGCCAGAGCCAAAGAACGCCTTTGCAATATAGCTGCAACAGAACTCCTTATGCCGGAACTTATTTTCAGACGATATCTTTCCTATAAAGGCTTGTCAGTAGGATCTATTGAGCCTATGGCAAGTTTATTTGAAGTCTCCATTCAAGCTGCTGCTATCAGAATTGCCGAGGTCAGCTTAGAACCGTGTATCATGCTGCACTGGCAAATGCGCCAGAAGGGCAGAGTAAGACGGTTAGCTCTAGACTGGCGTGTTGGTCCCGGAACAAAAACAAGAGCTAGGAACAACTTTGCGCCGGTATATGATGACTGCCCTTCAGGAGTTTATAAGGCATTCCAGAGTGAAACAACTGCCAAATCTTACAAACTGTTTAGAATTGACAAAGACATTAAGCGGCTGCCTTTGGAATCTAAGGGTTTTGGAGTTGAGGATTATCGGTATGTTATTTCATTTGCTTATCCATCTAGAACGAATTAAAGCTAGTTAGGTCATTTTGGAGAAGGGTATGAGTTTAATTTCCGGTAACGGTTCAAAAGAGCGGAGCCTTGATGCTAAGATGCGCTCCCGCGTTGCTCGAATTGTTTTCGGGAACTGTGAAGCGATGGGCATCTCAGATAGAGACCAGATTGAAGAGATTACCTCTCAGGTAATCAGGCTTCTGGAAGAGACGCCGGGAGAGTCAGCCCCGGTCTTACCCGGCATGGAGCACCTAGTCGTTAAGGTAGATAGCCGGGCTAAGGGCGTACCCACGGAGATAGAGATAGAGACAGCATTTAAGACGGTCACGGCTTCCGGAAAACCCGCAGCAACCGTAGCCAGGGAAATCCCCGAAGCCACCAAAAAGGAGCCGGTCATGACAATAGCGTTAGCCACCGCCAAAAAAGCTCACGGGGCAAGTTTCACCGATAACGCCCGTCAGGTGCTGGCGAAAAGGTATTTAAAGAAAGACAAAGAGGGCAAACCGACGGAGACACCTGAGGACATGCTCCACCGTGTGGCGAAAACCATTGCCCAGGCTGAGCTTATCTATGACCCCAAGGCCGATGTTAAGGCTAAGGAAGATGAATTCCTCGGGGTAATGATGAGCCTTGATTTCATGCCCAACTCCCCCACCCTGATGAACGCCGGCAGGGAGCTGGGACAGCTTTCGGCTTGCTTCGTCCTGCCCGTGGAAGACTCCATGGAGTCAATCTTCGACGCCGTCAAGTTTACCGCCCTCATCCATAAGAGCGGGGGCGGGACGGGATTTTCCTTCTCCCGGCTCCGCCCCGAGAGCGACCGGGTGGGCACCACCGGCGGGGTCGCCAGCGGGCCTGTCTCCTTCATGCGGGCTTTTGACACCGCCACCGATGTCATCAAGCAGGGCGGGATGCGCCGGGGCGCCAACATGGGCATCCTGAATGTTGACCATCCCGACATCGAAAAATTCATCGAAGCCAAGAAAGAACAGAACGCACTCAACAACTTTAATATCTCGGTAGCAGTAACCAGAGAGTTCATGGAAGCAGTCAAAACCGGCGCCGATTACGAACTCATAAATCCTAGAACCCATGAGAAAGCGGGCAAAAAGAATGCCAAAGAAGTCTTCAAAAAGATTACCGAAATGGCGTGGAAGACGGGCGACCCGGGAATTATATTCATTGACAGGATAAATGAAGACAATCCTACACCAAATTTAGGAAATATCGAAAGCACGAATCCTTGTGGCGAACAGCCTTTGCTCCCCTACGAATCTTGCAATCTTGGCTCGATCAATCTGGCGAATATGCTCAAGGGAAAGGCTGGGGAAAAGACAATCGACCAGGAACACCTGTCAAGAGTTGTTAGGACTGCCATCAACTTTCTTGATAATGTCATTGATATCAACAAGTTCCCCTTACCCGAAATAGAGAAAAAGACTAAGCTAACCCGTAAGATCGGGTTGGGGGTCATGGGTTATGCCGACATGCTAATCCATATGGGGATCCCTTATGACTCAGATAGAGCTCTCGACAAAGCTGAGAAGGTTATGGACTACATCCACAGCGAGGCAACTGAAGCGTCAATAGAACTAGCAAACAAGCGTGGAGTCTTCCCAGCCTTCGAGGGAAGCAAGTATTCTGCTCTAAACCTCAGAGTTAGAAATGCTACCCGAACAACCATCGCCCCCACCGGCACCATCAGCATCATCACCGGCGTCTCCAGCGGGATTGAACCACTCTTCGCCCTGAGCTTTGTCAGGAACATACTGGACGGCGCCCAGCTCGTCGAGGTGAACCCCATCTTTGAAGAGGTGGCACGCGAGAGGGGCTTCTACTCCGAAGAGCTGATGAAAAAGCTGGCGACCGGCACCAAACTCCATGAAATAGATGGTATCCCGGAGGATGTCAAGCGCGTTTTCGTGACCGCCCACGAGATAACCCCGGAGTGGCATGTGAAAACTCAAGCAGCGTTTCAAAAATCTACAAACAACGCCGTCTCTAAGACAGTCAATTTCCCCCACGAAGCCACGCGGGATGATGTGGCAAAGGTCTACATGATGGCTTACGAGGCGGGGCTCAAGGGCATCACCATCTACCGCGACCGGAGCCGTGAGTCACAGGTCTTGACCACGGGCAAGGCTGAAAAGCCCGAGGCGAAGGCTGAAACCACGGGCATCACGCCGAGAAAACGCACCAAGATAACCATCGGCGTCACCGAGATGGTGAACACCGGTTGCGGGCACCTCTATGTTACCGTGAACTCCGATGAGAAAGGCATCTTTGAGGTCTTCTCCCACCTGGGTAAAGCGGGAGGCTGTGCCACCGCCCAGCTTGAGGCTATCTGCCGGCTTATCTCAACCGCACTTCGCTCCGGGGTGGACGCCGGCTCCATCGCCGAACAGCTCCGGGGTATCCGCTGTCCCTCAATCGCCTGGGAGGAGGGCAAGGCTATCCTCTCCTGCGCCGATGCCATCGCCAGCGTGATTGAAAAAAGGCTAGAAAACAAGCCGAAGCAAAACAATCCGTCTGCGGGCAAGAGTGAGCCACCAAAGAATGTCGCCGGGCAGTGCCCCGACTGCGGCAACCTGCTGGTCTACGAGGAAGGGTGCTTCAAGTGCCCCAGTTGTGGCTATACCAAGTGCTAAGACAGGTACGGATTGCTTCGCTACCGCTCGCAATGACTAGAGACCGTAAGTTTTGGTCAGATGTCATTGCGAGGGCTTCAGCCCGAAGCAATCCGTAATCCCGAGA
Organism: Chloroflexota bacterium; assembly: GCA_043800335.1. GTDB lineage: Bacteria > Chloroflexota > Dehalococcoidia > Dehalococcoidales > JAZDNC01 > JAZDNC01. The sequence continues at coordinate 3,526 of JAZDNC010000039.1, read as the reverse complement.
TATAAGAGTGGTCAAAGGTCAATATTATGTGTATATCATGGCTAACAATACTAACGTTGCCTTATACATCGGCGTAACCAGAGACCTAAACAAAAGAGTGTATGAGCACAAACGAAAATTAGCCAGAGGTTTTGCCGAAAAGCATGATATTGACAAACTAGTGTATTACGAGGTATTCAGTGACCCTGAGAACGCTATCCTGAGAGAGAAGCGTCTGAAAGGCAGTTCTAGAGCAAGAAAGAACCGTCTCGTAGAATCGTTGAACCCTGAGTGGCGCGACCTTTATGAGGAGATTTGAGAAGAGGACGGGTTGCTTCGCTACCGCTCGCAATGACTAGAACCGCAAGTCTTGGTCAGATGTCATTGCGAGGGCTTCAGCCCAAAGCAATCCGCAGTCCTGATACGAGTTAATTAATGTCTCTTCAAATCACTGACACTCACGCCCATCTGGACATGGGCGCTTTTGACGCCGACCGTAATGAGGTGCTCCAGAGAGCCTTTGACGCCGGTGTCGCCCTCATCGTTAACCCGTCAACCGACATCAGGTCTGCCGAGACCATACTCAAACTCTCGGAAAGAGAGCCGCGACTTTTCGCCGCCGTCGGCTTTCACCCTCACGACGCCGGCGGTGTAACCAAGAAAGATATTGACAGCTTGGCTAAGCTGGCGACCCACAAGAAGGTCGTTGCCATCGGTGAGACCGGGCTCGACTTCTACCGTAACCGCTCTCCGCGGGAAGACCAGCTACGGGTTTTTGAGTGGGAGCTTGGGCTGGCTAAGGAGCTAAAGCTACCCATCATCGTCTACTGCCGTGAGGCGGTAACTGAGACCATCGCTTTACTGCGGAAGTTTTTCGCTCAATCAAGTAGAGAGGCACCGGGTGTTATCCACTGTTTCAGCAGTGATTGTGAAACCCTGAAAGATTACCTCAGCCTGGGCTTTTATATCTCGGTCGGCGGTTATGTTACCTTCCCCAACTCACGAGGTCTTTGTGATATACTGAAAGCCATACCTGACGATAGGCTACTTCTCGAAACGGATGCGCCTTACCTGGCACCCCAATCTCACCGGGGCAAGCGCAACGAGCCAGCCTATCTGGTTGAGGTAGTCGGGTTTCTTGCCAGAATTAGAGGCATCAGCCCGGAGGTACTCTCGCTGAGTACAACCGAGAATGCCTGCCGGCTGTTCCGTTTACCGTTACCAGAAGTGAGCCATTAGACTAGGAGAGACAGAATGTATAACAGATTCAAATCGGTCAGAGAGCAGGGCTTCTCCGCAGACTCGGGCAGGGTCATGATTTTTATTGACGGCAGCAACCTCTACCATTCGTTGAAGAAGTTTTTCAAGCGGGCGGACATTGACATGGGTAAGTTCGCCCAGAAGCTACTGGAGAAGCGGCGTCTGGTCAGGACTTACTACTACAACGCCAGAGTAGGTCGGCGCGAGGAGCCGGAGCGCTACAAAGACCAGGAGGCTTTCTTCGAAAGTGTAGCCTCTGTGCCCTATACTGAACTCAGGCTGGGACGACTGGTCTATATCAACTGGCCCAATACCCCACCCTATGAGAAGGGGGTTGACATCCAGCTTGCCACCGACCTTTTGACCCATAGTTTCAAGAACAACTTTGATGTCGGCGTGCTCGTCGCCGGGGACAATGACTATGTCGGCGCCCTGCAGGCGGTGAAGGACAACGGCAAGCACGTCGAGGTCGCCCTCTTCGGTAAGGAGCGCGGCTCAAGACAACTCAGAGAAGTGGCAGACCGCATCATCAATATTGACGGGCACTTCCTGAGGGGCTGCTGGAAGAACCTGGGCCCGGGCGGGTGGAGAGGGATAAGACAGCAGAGACGTCCCTTCCCTCAGACTCAACCGCCGCCGCAACAACCAGTACCTCAAGAGAGGCGGGAGGAACCACCAGAAGACTTATAAGTCCGGGAGCGGGTCAGTAAGAGTACCTAACCCCTGCTCGACTCTGAAATCTGCGTTGACTTCCTTACGGAGCTTAATGAAATCATCAACAAAGTCATTATGCTCTTTCTTGCCTTTGTTGTAGCCATCTTTCTGGTTCTCATTGAGAATGTAGTTCGCTTGCTCTATGTCTTTCCTCAAGCTTCTAGCCCTCGACAACAGAAAATCGTGCCAGAGCATGAGTAGTGCTTCAAACATGTTGGTAAGGTGCAGGAAGAACTCTTTTTGCCCTTTCTGTAAATCAAATAAAGACACAAATTCTCCCAAGTGGTAGTTCAACGCAAACTTTAGATTGTTTGGATTATAGTAGTCTCTCTTGTCCGGCAATGCCGGCTCAACTATGAAAACGAATATCTCGTGAGCAAACTCTGCTCCACCTGGCTCGGTTGCGTCTCTTAATTCCACCATCAGTCGTCTCAGTTCTTCCCAGTACTTGTTAACCAGCTTTCGTTCCCGCCTCTGCTCTCGAAAGCGACGGGGTGCAGTAATACACCATTTGACCCATCGGGGTGCTGTGCCGATAACGAAGACCGCTACCGGGATGAGAAAAGCCCACCAGGGCACCCGCCCGAAAGCGCTTAGCACCGCGGTGATGAGGGCAATGATGACAGTGACGAGAGATATCATTTCAATCATTTGCTTACCTCAGTATTTTAATGGCTTAGATTTTACCATGCCTGCGGGTCGCATTCTATACAAAAGAGGCCGGTTGTTTGCAAACCGCTCGTGGTGAGCTTGTCGAACCACCCTTCGACAGGCTCAGGGTGAGCGGATACTCAGGTAGTCTAAGAAACCGCTCGTGCTGAGATGGTTGTTTAAGACAGTCCTTATCCGCTATAATTCAGCGTAGTGCCAGCGTAGCTCAGTCGGTAGAGCAGCGCTTTCGTAAAGCGCGGGTCGTAGGTTCGATTCCTATCGCTGGCTTTAGGCAGCACTTCGGTACCCATTTGGGGGGTAACATGGACAAAGACTACTACGCAATCCTGGGAGTCCCCAGGGATGCCAGCCAGGAGGATATCAAAAAAGCCTACCGCAGTCTGGCGATGCAGTTTCACCCCGACCGCAACCCCGGCAAAGAGCAGTGGGCCAATGACAAGTTCAAGGAAATCAACGAGGCCTTCAGCGTCCTCGGTGACCCGGAGAGAAGAAAACAGTACGACCTCGGTATCAATCCGCGCCGCCTCCCTGACCCTGGCAACAAACGCGTTATAGTCCATCTTACTCTCTCTCCTTTTCGCTGTTACTCCATTAAATCGGTTCTCACCGATTAATGAAATCCGTAGCAGTACTTATTGGGAGAGTAGAAGCTCCGTATTTTTGGCAGCCCTGTTCATGGTGGACGCTGCCGGACATCAGACGGGAGAAGATGTAAAGTGAACCCGGTCGATTATTGTTTTGTCGTTGTAGGGGTGGTGGTGGGGTGCCGTTCTGCGGGAAAGAGGCTAGCTAATTACCGTTTATTTGAGGGAACTGTTTTTCATGGTCTTCAATTAGTTTAAGCATCAGAGCCAGCATCAGCCTGAGTGAATTTTCCTCAAGGCGGGCAGATGTGTCGTGG
>JAZDNC010000013.1:0-38678 GCA_043800335.1 Chloroflexota bacterium | reverse complement strand
ATCTAAAGGCTAATGCGTGACCCTAATTACGGCGGACACCTATCTTAAGATTTTAGGCTGGATTCAAGGGCAGGGGGAGAGCGCTCCCGAGGCGGTCAAACTCTACGGCGAGTTGCTCCGAATCCAGCTTGAGGCAAAGGTCGCGCCGCAGATTACGCTCACCAAAGAGCTGATTCACGAACGCTTGGCGAGCGGAGTGCCTCTTCTTCGCCCGGATGACCTCTCGGGTGAACTGGATGGGGTTAGCCGTCTTTTCCACAAAATTACCGACTGGGCGCTTCTGAATAGCGACGTGCCACCGCAAGAAGCAGCGGGGCTAATGAAGTTTTCAGAAAATCTATCTCTCCTCAAGGAAGCAATCGGTACATGGTTTGCGGGGCATTCCCTTGAGGCTTCGGCTAAGAGAGATGGCGTTGACCCCGGGTCGCTTACCTCGCTTCTCTCAGCTTCCCTTAAACCCTTTCTCGCCGGGTATGCCCGGGTGCTCCTAGCGGGCTTCAAATCGGAAGACTGGCGTCGGCGCTACTGCCCGGTCTGTGGCGGTAAACCGGATTTTGCCTATCTGGATAAAGAAAATGGCGCCCGCTGGCTACTCTGCGGTCGCTGTGACGCCGAGTGGCTATTTGTCAGGCTGGAGTGCCCCTTCTGCGGGACGCAGAACCAGAACCAGCTCGCCTACCTTGTCAGCGATGAGGAGCCACCTCACTATCGGCTCTACGTGTGTAACAATTGCTGTAGCTATATCAAGGCGGTTGATTTGCGCGCTGTGGCAGACGAGGTTCTGTTACCACTGGAACGGGTGCTCACCCTGGACATGGACCGGACGGCCCTGGAGAAGGGCTATAAGCCAGGATAGGCTCCGGTTTGAGAGGTGTATTGGTGAACGTGGTGAAGAAGAGATGTCTTGTCCTGGCGGGGTTTCTGCTGCTCGGCACGCTAACGACGGGCGGTTGCGGTGCAAAGGAAGCTAAAAACGGTGATACGGTCAGGGTGCATTACACGGGCAGGCTTGCCAATGGCACCACCTTTGATACCTCGGAAGGGAAAGAGCCTTTACAGTTTACTCTGGGTACGAATGCGGTGGTCGTGGGCTTTGAAGAGGCGGTACTGGGTATGAAGGTCGGCGAGATGAAGACCGTCACCATGCCGTTTGATAAAGCGTATGGGCCGCACCGTGAAGATTTGGTCATTGTCGTCATGAAGAGCCAGCTCCCCGAGGGGCTTGAGCCTAAGGTGGGACAGCATCTCACCATGCAGCAACCGGGCGGCAACACTATCGACGTCCTCGTCACCGAAATTACCGAGCAGACGATTACCATTGATGCCAACCACTCTCTCGCCGGGAAAGACCTGACCTTTGACATCAAGCTGGTAGAAATCAAATAACACCAGCTACTTTTAATGCCCAATTAGGCGTTAAGGGTTCAGCCTAATTGTCCAGGCGACCAGCGCCGTAAGTTGCCTTCCGATGACCTCCCGGGCTTCTCCCAGCATCCCGATTGAGGCACTCATATCGGCGTATCATTTGATTCGGGTTGGTGGTAGGGCTACGATTGCTTCAGACCAAGCCCTCGCCATGACAAGTGCCAGCGGAAATTTGGAAAAACCATACATTTAAGCTATAATAAATCGTTTATTGATTTAGTATTATGTGATACTTCGTCTAAACGCTTAGCTTCCTCACCCCTGGATGTCTTCTCTGGCTTCAAGAGTGTTTCCCGATGAGTGATAAGGAGCTTTTCGTGTGTATTGGAGGAACTCTAGCATGGGTTTAAGTTGCGGTCTGGTAGGACTGCCGTCCTGCGGGAAGACAGTCATCTTTAACGCCATCACGGCGGCTGGCGTGCTGAGCCATAACGGCTCTGAGGTGAACCGGGTAGTCGTGAGTGTGCCCGACGCGCGTCTGGACAGGCTGGCTCAGATGTACCATCCGCGTAAGGTGGTGCCGGCTACCCTGGAGGTGGTCGATATTCCCGGGCTTGAGACCGGCGGTAACGGCCGGGGCTCCCGTCTTCTGGGGCACATCAAGGATGTTGAGGTGCTCCTGCATGTGGTGCGCTGTTTTGCGAACGGCAGTGTCCCTGACCCGCTGCGGGATGTCGAAACGGTTGACATGGAACTTATGGTTGCCGACGCTGGAACGCTTGAGGCTAAGATAGCTCGCCTGGCAAAGAAGGCGCGCGGCGGGGATAAAGATGCCCTCCGGGAGACCGCCGATTGCGAGAAGGTGTATAAGGCACTTCAGGAGGGTGTCCCGGTGCGCCGGCAGGCTCTAAGCGCCCGTGAGCTGACGAGCATTCGTGAGTGCAATCTGGTCTCACAGAAGTCGGTGCTCTATATCGCTAATGTCGGGGCTACGGCAGGGACAACGAATGGTCATGTTGACGCCCTTAGCCAGATTGCCCTAGCCGAGGGGACAGAGCTTATAGCTATCTCTGGCAAGGACGAGGCTGACATCAGCCAGTTCAAGCCGGATGAGCGTGAGGCGTTCCTCAAGGAACTGGGGCTGGCGAACTCCTCGGTGGAGCGTCTGCTTACCGCCGCATACCGGAAACTCGGACTCATAAACTTCTTCACCACCGGTGAGGATGAGGTGCGCGCCTGGACCTGCCGCTGCGGGGATAAAGCCCCGGTCGCCGCGGGGAAGATTCACACCGATATGGAAAAAGGCTTTATCCGCATGGAGGTCATCCGCTATCAAGATCTGATGGAGCTGGGTAGCGAAGCCGCTGTATCTAAGGCCGGGCGGCATCGTGTCGAGGGGCGTGAGTACGAACTGCAGGACGCGGATATCGTAACCGTGCTCTTCAATAAAGGCTAAGGGGCGATTTTACTCCTGAGTATCTCGTGAAACTATGTAATTTGGGTAGCGGAACATACTTATTCCGTGAAGGGTCACGCCGAAGGCTGAGAGGCGGAATCTAAAGGGACAATAGAATGCGTGCGACAGGTAGCGGTATGTTTCAGCAAATAATTGACAGAGCCGGGCTGCCTACATTCAAGGTTGTAGTCTCAGGAAGGCAATATCCTGGTCATTATTAGAGAATAAGTTTCCTTTCAGCATATTATCCTCATCGAGAACACCGGATTGTACGAAAAGAGCTATCCCTCTCTTGCAGTCCCGGATTGTGTTTTCTGCTATATGAGGAGACCCGCCGAACAAATCTATCCCATGTCTACATTCCATGATAGTGTTGCCAATAATCTGTGAGGAACCCTCGACATGGATACCAACGTGCTCAGGATTAGGTCCTATGTGGTTGAAGCGGATTGTGGGGCAGTAGTCTTGAGTGCCAATTACTTCGTGGCCAGCATAGGACATTGTGTTATGTTCGATTACCACTGAACTGTAGGCAACCACACAGGTCTCGCCGGCATGTCTCAGGGTATTATAGCTGACCTCTGTGTCATCACTAGGGCCAAGACACCGGTAATATTCAACTGTACAATAGGAGAGGATGCCATTACTGAAATTAAAGTGATTCCAGTCGTAAGTCCCGGGATTTGAGCTATCAGAGGTAATCGTAATCATCTGTTCAGGTGTACCTACTGCGTGCAAAGTCCCGAGTATGAGAATCGAGATATGATTGCCTTCGTCCCTATAAGGTTCGCCGAAGTGGACACCCCTGTAAAAAGGGTCCTCCCCCGCTTGTTCCTGCCGTATTCCTATTTGCATATTGAACGGGTCTGTATTCAGGTTCTCCACATCGCTGTTGGCGGCGACAAGCACCTTGGTGCCTGGCTCTATTGTTAGTGTGTATCCCTGCTCAACAATAATATCCCCGACGATATGAATTTCTCCCTTCCAAGTCTCATCCCATCTTATACGTCCGTGAGTGGTTCGGTTAACGATCGGGCCGGGAGTAGGTATTGGGGGCGGGGTGGGTTCTGTGATTTTCCCTGATGATGTCGGCGATGGAGCTTCGTTTTGGGCGGGTGGCAGTGTAGTGGTTGATTTCGAACTGCAACCGCATAGCATCGCTGGTATCAAAATTGTTATGACCAAAAAGTTCCATCTCATAGCGGTCTGGTTATTATCAGCTAGCCTCGGTTTTATCTACTATTAAACTCAGGTGCGGTTTATTTTGAAGCTTAAAATGGAGCTACGGGGACTCTACTTATCTTCTCCCGCAATCCAGTAGTCGTACCACCGGCTCAGGTTGAAGATAATCCAGAGGCGGGCGCTCTGGTCGGACGTCCCGTCTTTCTGTCTCTCCAGCATCTTTTCTAGGCACTCGTAGTCAAAGAACTTTCTCTCTCTAATTCTGGAGTTTAGAATGGAGTGGCTTATGTAATCACCCAGTTCCCCGCTAAACCACTCTCTCACCGGAACCCCGAAGCCCTGTTTCTTACGGTAGATTATGTTATCGGGGATGATGCCCTCCACTGCTTTCTTGAGGATGTATTTCTTCTGCCCGTTTTTTATCTTGAGCCGGCTCGGAATGCCCATGGCGAACTCAACCAGCTCCGGGCTCAGGTAAGGGGCTCTCCCTTCCACCGAAGCGGACATGGTCACCTTGTCAACCCGCATCAGCAGCAGTTCAGGGAGACGGTGCTTCAGTTCCAGGTAAGTCATTCTCTCCACGAAGTCAGCCTGCGGTTTCTGGCGGTCAAATCTGGCGAAAGACTGTTTCACGATGTCAAAGGAGTTTAGTCCCTGCCCGTCGCGGCTGCCCTTCATGAGCACTCTCTTCTGCGCCTCGCTAAAGGCGATGGCACCTCCCCAGAACAGCTCCTCATCAAGCGCCGCCGAGCGTAGGATGCCCCTTACCCCAGGTCCCTTGCCGACGAAGGGGGAGAGGGGTGATGAAAGCGAGTAGACCATCTTTCTGAGAGCCCGGGGCATTCTCATATAAGGTTTCCAGAACCTTTTGTACACATTCAGGTAGGTCATGTAGCCATCATAACCGAAGAACAGCTCGTCACTGCCTTCGCCTATCTGGACAACGATGACTCCGTTATCCCGTGCCAGTTTGGAGAGGAAAAAGAGCGGCACGCAGACCCAGTCGGCGATTGGCTCGTCCTGGTGGTATACCAGCCGGGGGACATAGTCCATCAGGTCGCGATGGTTGATAACAATCTCATGATGATTCGTCCTGAACTCGCTTGCCACCTGCCGGGCGTAGTTGAACTCGTTATAAGCCGGCTGGTCCGGGAACCCCACCGAGAAGGTGTTCACCGGCTGAGGCGTTAGCTCTGACATCAGGGCGACGTTGGTGCTTGAGTCCATGCCGCCGCTCAGAAAAACGCCGAAGGGCACATCGGACATCATCCGCCTCTCAATGGAGCGGGATAAAAGCCGTCTGGTCTCGCTGACATAATATTCCTCCGGGTAGTCCTGAGCTGGCGGCGGGACAATGGCATCCCAGTACTGCTCCTCGCGGATATTCCCCTCTTTATCGCACACGAGTAGATAGCCGGCAGGGAGCTTGTTTATCCCTTTGAAAAGGGTCATCGGGGCAGGGGTGACATAAAGGGTGAGGTAGTGGTAAAGCGCTTCTGTGTCTACCTCCCTTCTGACCCCGGGGTATTTTAGAATAGCTTTTATCTCCGAGGCAAAGATTAGCTCTCCGTTTTGAACCGAATAGTAGAGTGGCTTTTCCCCCAGTCTATCCCGGGTTAGCGTGAGGAGTCCCCGGCGACTATCCCAGATGGCAAAGGCAAACATTCCATCGAGGTCTTGAACGCAGTCCTTCCCCTTTTCCTCATAGAGATGAATCACCGTCTCGGTATCGGTGCGGGACTTAAAGCGGTGTCCCCTTAACTCAAGACCCTGGCGCAGCTCCTTCTGGTTGTATATCTCGCCGTTGAAAACAATCCAGACCGTTCCGTCCTCGTTACACATCGGCTGGTGACCGGCGGCAGATAAGTCAAGGATGCTGAGGCGGCGGTGTCCCAGTCCCAGTTTTTTATCCGATGAGATGTAGAGCCCGGCGTCGTCGGGACCGCGGTGAACCATACTGTCGCGCATGGCGGCAATTAGCTCCCCGGTCACTTCAAAGGCGTTACCCTCGTAACTCAGTACGCCGCAGATGCCGCACACTTTATATGCCCCCATGCCTTTCTGGGTGTGACTGGTTCGCCGAATCTGGCTTGTGTCCCCGGATAACCATGAACCAGCCGAGACACTTAGGAACAAGCCTGCCCGCCCAGGCGGGAAGGTACCTATCTCTCCTGTAGCGGAGGTCATAGGGTGTCAGACGAATCTCTACCTTAACTTTCTGGAATTCAGAAAAAAGCTTCCTTACCTCGCTTACCGTATAGGCTTTGGTGCCGGGGCTTTCATGATAGCGGGCGATGATGTCTTTCAGATTCCGGAAGGGTCGGCAAGACAAAAGTCCAAACATGACATACATCTGTAAGGCAACCAGCGAGTGGCGGTGGTAGAGCATGATGCGGACTTCGCCCCCGGGCTTGGTTACCCGGTAAATCTCGTGGACGGCGCTTCCGGTATCGGGCGTGTGGTGCAGGACTCCCCAGGAATAGATTAACTCAAACTCGCCTTCAGCAAAAGGCAGGTTTTCGGCGTCAGCCACCAGCACCTCGCCCGGGCAGTTATAGAGACGAAGCCTGGACTTAGCCAGGAGCGCTGATTTCGAAGACAGGTCAATTCCCACTGCGTTCGCTCCGGCTTGGGCAAAACGGAGCAGGTCACTGCCGACACCGCAACCGACCTCAAGCACCCTCTTCCCCGCCCACTTGCCAAACTCGGCGTAGTCGCTGATAAAAGGCTCCAGCCGGTCTCGCTTGGCGGCGATAGCCTCGAAGTATTCCAGTGACCCCTCCTGGTAGGTTACGTCACCGGTGCCACAGGGGACATGGTTCCAGTACTGTCTGACTGACTCTTTTTCTTGCTGTTGCATAGGGTTATGACCCGAAGGCGCTAGGGGGTTGGCTGGGCAAGACCGTATTTTTGACGGAGCCGGGCAACAATCATCTCCATGACCCTGACCACCTCCCTGCCCTCTTCACCCGTCACCGGCGGCGGGTTGTCTTCCAGAACGCTGTCCACGAACATCTCAATCACGGTATCGTGTCCCAGCCTGAACCTTCCCGTGGCTACCTTGAAGCTGTTTCCCAAAAGCCCCTCGACCGTCTGGGAGACAGAACCGAGTGAGCTTGAGACGACGCTGAGGGGGCTCAGCGAGGTCTTGGCACCCTGGCGGATAGTGAGCATGCCCTGAAGGTCGAGGCGCAGGGCGCCCTCCGTCCCCAGAATGTCGACCCCGGCTTCATAGCGATTTGATGAGTATGAGACCACTACCGAGCTCATTCCCCTTTCCCCGTCCAGCTCTATCCTGAACTCGTCAAAGGGTGCCCAGGGGTGCTCCAGGAATCTTCTGGCGTAGACCTCCACGCTGTTTACCCTGCCGATGAAAGCCAGGGATATGTAAACGGGGTGGGGTCCCGTCTCCCCGATTAGCCCGCCGGGGAGCTTGTGTATCCAGTAGTCCTTCCTCATTATCATCTCGGCTCTCGGGTCGGAGAGTAAGATTCTCATGCCGGTAAATTCCCCGATGGCGCCCTCTCTCACCAGCTTTCTCGCCTTGAGCAGGGGAGGGTGAAAGAGGACATTGTGGACGATGCAGAGCTTTTTCCCGTGTTTTTGAGAGGCGCTGAGCATCCCATCGCAATCGGCGGTGGTGAGTGCCATCGGCTTCTCCAGTAAAATATGGCAGCCTTTTTCTAAAGCCTCTATCGCCACGGCGGCGTGGGTCTGGGGCGGGGTGCATATATCGACAATATCCAGCTTCTCCTGGGCCAGCATCTCCGAGAGGCTCGGGTAGGCCCAGGGGATAGCGAACCTTTTTGCCGTCTCTCGGGCGAGTGCCTCATTCCGGTCACAAACCGCCTGAAAGACGACTTTGTTCCTGAGTCTGAGAAAGCCGGGTATATGGCGCTTGGCGGCCACGGCACCACAGCCGACTATCCCTACCTGAAGCTTGTTCGCCACACTTACTCCCAAACTAGAACCTCGCCGAGGTTTCTATCCGGTCGCGATTTTCGGAAAACCAGTTATATACCTTCTTAATCCCGTCTTTTATCACTGTTTTGGGCTGGTAACCCAGGACCTTCCTCGCCTTCTCAATTGAGGCCCTTCTTCGGGTTATCTTGTCCCAGTCCCGGCGCTGAACCAGCTTGATACCGGCAGGATTGCCGGTGACCTCATTCACCATATTGGCTATATCTATAACCCTGGTCTCTGTCTCTGAAGCAAGATTAAAAGCACCTCCGACTGCCTCCGGGACTACCCCCAGGCGTAAGGTGCCGTCAACGATGTCGTCAACAAAGGTAAAATCCCGTGTCTCCTCCCCGGTGCCGGTGATGGGGAGCGGCATTTTATGGAGTGCCCAGTAGGTGAAGTTAGGGATGACATTGCGGTAAGCCCCCGGGACCTCGCCGGGCCCGTAGACATTGAAATAACGGGCGATGGCTACGGGCAGGCGGTAATAGTTGTAGAAGAAATTGCAGTAAAGTTCGCCGAGAAGTTTCGTTATCTGGTAAGGGGTGTCAAGATGGAGCGAGACGAAATCCTCTTTTAGTGGCAGCGGCGCCTGGCTCCCGTAGACGGAACAGCCCGAGGAGGCGAAGACGAATCTTGCGACTCCGGTGAGATGGGAATACTCCAGAACCTTGAGCACGCCGAGACCATTGACCTCAAGGTCAGTCTCAGGATTGTCCACCGAGTTCTGGTTGGCGAAGTGGGCGGCGAGGTGGAACACGAAGCCCAGCTTCCCGGAGAAAGCCCTTTTCAGTACCTCGTCGTCCAGTACGCTGCCCTCTATGAAAACCACACTCGGGTCTACGGGGATGTTCCACTTCTCAGCGGCGGAGAGGTCGTCAAGGACAATGATTCTGGCGGCCTCAGCCCCGATTAAGGCGCGGGTGAGGTTACTGCCGATGCAGCCCGCCCCGCCGGTGATGAGAACGTTTTTACCCTTGTATTCTTTGAGATAATCATTCATTTGTTGTTCCTTAATCTTCTCGCATTATTAAACGTTGCGGAACCAAACAAACAAGACATGAGAATCATAATCACCATTACAGCGATTTTATTTTTTGTAAGCAGCAATACCACTACAATGAACAGTGGTATACCTAAAAGCTTCGCAACATAAGTTAACGGCACACTTTGGAGCATCGAACTGCGCATTAGTCGATTGGATTCACGTCTAAATTCCTTGTCTGGATATTTCTTAAAGAACAAATGCGTAGTCATCAAGTCGGTAGTATTTAAAGCAACCGCCAAACAAGCCAATATGATATTAACTGTTTGCATTATTCAATACCAGTCAGCTTGACTTTCTTGATGGGCTGCGTCCTCGGCTAACTTCCTCCAGGATTTTCTCAAACTCATCGGTGATGTTGTCCCAGTTGGAGCGTTCCACAAAGCGCCTGGCGCGGGCACCAAGCTCCTTGAGGTCACCACCCCGGGCTAACTCCAGGGCTTTTTCAACTGTATCTTCCGGCTTAGTCACGTAGACAACGCCATTACCTTCGCCGAACTCTCTCACTACCCCGGGCAGGCTAGTTGAAATCACCGGCTTTGCCATCGCCATATACTCGTACATCTTGATGGGCACGATGTCCTGCATTATCACCTCGGTGGGACACGCCGGCAGAAGACAGATGTCCGAGGCGCTGATGAAGGCGGGAATCTCCTGGTAGGGCTTCTTACCGGTAAGTATGAACCTTTCCTGAAGATTGTATTTCTGCTGTATCTGCTGAAGCTCAGGGTAGGCATCGCCCTCGCCGACAACGAGCAGCTTGAGATTGTGACCGTTCGTAGCAAGTCTCGTGGCGACTTCTTTCAGACCCGAAAATCTGTAGAGCCAGCCCATAAAGAAAAGGACGGTATCCCCTTTTTTAATTCCGTAGCTCTCTCTAATGGCATTACCAGTGTTAGCTTCTGGCTTAAACTGCTCAATATCAAAACCGGCGCGGAGCACCCGGGTGCGCCCGGCGGGCGCTCCCATTTTGAGTACGAAATCTTTGAGCCGGTCGTTGATTAAAAGCACGCTGTCTGCCTGATTCAGGGTTTTAGACTCCACTACCCGGGCGATGAGCTGAAAGGGTTTAAAGGGCAGAAGCCGGTGCAAGACATCTATCCAGTAGTAAACAAAGGGGATGGCGTTCCTCTTGGCAGCTCTCGCCGCCAGATAGGTGTTCAGGATACCGAAGCCGATGATAACGTCGGGGCGAAACTCCCTCACCTGCCGTTCGATTTCTTTTTTATGGGTGAAAATCAGGGAGACGTAAACCAGCCAGGGAATCTTGATGATGCCGGGACGGATTACGGTTATCCTGGCTCCCTCCCGGCTCCGCCACACGCTGTCGAACACCTGCCGCCGCGAATAGAGTCCCTTTGTGCCCTGAGTCCGCCACAGGATTTCGAAGTCCATGACCCGAATCTGGTGACCCCGGAGCGAGAGCCGGTCTGCCAGCTGGTGTTGCTGGTGCGGTCCCCTCTTAAGCCAGTCGCTCTCCTGAACAATCAGAATCCTCATCCGACCCTCAGCCCTTTAGCCCGTAAGCCCTCTTCATCCACTCTATCGTCCTGGGTATACCTTCCTCCAGAGGGGTGGTCGGGTTGTGGTTCAAGTCCCTTCTCGCCTTGGTGAAGTCGATGTGCTTCACCCGGGTGGTGAAGGGTTCCGCCTCCTTGTAAATGACCCTGGAATCATTCTTACCTAGGTTTTTTAAGATGAGGTTGGAGACATACTTGATATCGTGCTCCCACTCCTCTTTGCCGCCGATGTTGTAGACCTCCCCGGGTTTGAAGTTCTCGACGATGTTGGCGAAGGTGCGGCAGGTATCCTCAACATAATCAAAAATGCGCCGGTGACCGAGGTAGACGGTATAGGGCTCGTTTCGGAGCGCCTTGTAGATGAAGGCAGGGATGACACCCCTGTAGGGGCTGTAATGCTCGTGGGGCCCGTAGGCATTCACCGGTCTCACCCTTACCGTCTCCGTCCCGAACATGGCCGCCGAGTTTAGCGCCTGCATCTCGCCGACCCACTTGGTCATGGCGTAATCGTTCATCTGCTTTAGGGGGACTCTGTCCATCACGCTCTCGGTCATCACGCCGTCATAGTCTCCGTAGACCTCGGCGCTGGAAAAGAATATCATCTTGAACTTTTTCTTCTCCTGAAGCCGAATCAGGTTCTTGGTGCCGACTACATTGGTGAGCCACAGGTTCTCATAGTAGTCTTCGCCGTTCCAGCGCCCGTATTCTGCGGCAAGGTGATAGACATACTCAAAATCGTGTTGCTCAAATAGCCTTTCGAGTTGGCGGTATCGGGTGACGTCACAGCGGGTATAGGTCTGGCTTGCCGAATGCCCCAGGTCACAGACCCGGACGTCATGCCCCCGGCGCTCCATCTCAGGAACGAGGTTGGAACCGATAAAACCCAGCCCTCCGGTAACCAGTATCTTAGCCACGTTCAGCTCCCGTTATTATTTTTACAATCTGTCTGCCCGCCGTCCCGTCGCCGAAGGGATTTAACCAGTTTCTTTCCCTGCCCAGCATGAGATGGGTGCCCTGAACTATCTTGGACGGTGCGGCGCCCGCCAGGACATTAGCGCCGACCGCTATGGTTTCTGGCCTCTCGGTATCGTCTCTTAAAGTAACACAGGGCACTCCCAGAATGCAAGCTTCCTCCTGAACCCCCCCCGAGTCGGTCAGAATGAGCCGGGCGTTACCCTCCAGCTGGAGAAAGTCCAGGAAGTCCAGAGGCTCAATCAGCTTCAGATTTTGTGGCTCAAGCCTGAAACGGGTCAGCATCTTCCGGGAGCGCGGGTGAATCGGGTAGACCACCGGCAGGTGGAATTCGGAAGCCACTCTATCCAGACCCTTTATGATGGAGGCTAACCTCTTGGGGTCATCAACATTCTCCTCCCGGTGTAAAGTCACCAGGAAGTACTCGCTGGGGGCAAGGCGCAGGGTGCTCAGAGCGTCTCCCTTTTTCCTGGCTATGTCCAGGTTCTGGTGGATGGCATCAACAATGGTGTTGCCAGTGACATATATCCTGTCACTGCTGATGCCTTCACCGAGGAGATTATTCCTCGCCCCTGCGGTGGGAGCGAACAGATAGTCAGCGCAGTGGTCGGTCAGGACCCGGTTGATTTCCTCGGGCATCCTCCGATTGTAGCTCCTTAAGCCTGCCTCGACATGCCCCACTTTTATGTGGAGCTTTGCGGCGGCCAGAGCGCCGGCGAGGACGGTGTTGGTATCGCCCTCAACCAGAACCATGTCTGGCGTGTCTTTAGAGAGGACCTTTTCCGCGCCGATGAGGATTTTTGCCGTCTGTGCGGCGTGGCTCCCGGAACCGGAGCCGAGGTTGTATCTCGGCTCCGGCAAACCGAGCTTCTCAAAGAAAACATCGTTCAGACCATAGGAGTAATGCTGTCCAGCGTGGAGGATAAAGTAGTCCAGGTTGAGGCGCTCACACTCCCGCACTATCGGGGACATCTTGATTATCTCGGGGCGTGTCCCCAGGATTATGGCAATCTTCAAGGCTTTCTTCTTCCTCGTTACGCGACGTGTGCCGAGAGAGGCTTCATCCCGTTTTGGCTTTGGAGGATGCTCAGATTCTGACATAAGTTAAGATGCTAGCGGCTCAAAAGACGATAGCGGAGGACACCGAAGGCGACGGCGAGACCGTGGGCGATGGGATTACGGCTGGAACTCTGGGAATGGTAGATGCAGGAGATAGGTACTTCTTTGATGTCAAGGCCCTTTTTTCTAGCCTGGATTAGCACCTGGACACTGAAGCCGAAGCCGGCATCAGTGATATTTACGGACTCAATCAGCCGACGGCTGTAAGCACGGAAACCACTCTGGGAATCAGTTATCTTTGTTCTTGCCCCGAAGTTGTAGAGAAAGGTGATGAAATCAATGCCGAATTTGCGGTATCTTGGCATCTGCTGATAATTGGACTGAATAAAGCGGGAGCCGATGACCAGGTCAGCCTTCCGGTTTATGATGGGCGCCAGCAGTAACGGAATCTCGTCAGCGTTGTGCTGTCCATCGCCGTCAAGGGTAACCAGTATATCGGCGTCGCCCTTCATTATGGCCTCGAAAGCTGTCCGGGTAGCCGCCCCGACACCTTGGTTCATCTGATGCTTTATGACCCGGGCTCCGTGAGTCCGAGCGACCTCTGAAGTGTTGTCCATCGAACCATCATCAACCACGATGACTTCGTCGACATGATTTCGAGCCTTGGCGATTACCTCACCGATGAATTGTGCTTCGTTACATGCCGGGATAGCAACGATAACCTTGGTTAGCCCTGCCATTTGGCATCCTTTGCCGTCTGCATTGTTTTTGAAACAGATAGGCTGGTTCTGGTAATTATACTTGAGCCAGTGTGAATAAGTAAATAGTAGGTTTCGTTCCGAACCGTCTGTAGCACCGATAATTTGACCCTCTCTGGTCGAAAATAATATACTGACACTGGATTGAGGAGGGGAGGTCGGGCGCCAACTTCGGTTCCAATCGGTCAGTATCGAGAACACCTCGGACAACACTTTCATATCCGCTAGGATTACCGCAAACGTTTGCAGGGTGGCTTTCCTCACTCGGCTTACAGTTGCATTGACGCCTTAGTTACATTAAAATGGTTTCTCGGAAAAAGATACAGCCTAGAATAGCGGTCAAGCACGATAGAAAAGCCGTTCAACTTTGTCTCCCTAGAGCACGGATAGAAAGGAGGGAGTCCTTACCGTAATAGCATCGTTTAGATGTCGGTCTATCTCGGGCGGGAATTACTAATTACAGAGGAGGAAATCAATTCAGTGGAGAAAAAAGAAGTTGCGGGAACCCCGGAACCCAAGCCGACCGGGTGGGGGAAGGAGAACTTTCCCTTCCCAGAAGGAGGCGCCTTCATAGAAACCGATGAAATGAAGTGTGTCGGCTGTGGCATCTGCCAGATGGCTTGCTCCATGTACCACTTCGGGGTGATTAACAAGGACCTCTCCAGGATACAGGTCCGCAAGTATATTATCCCTATCCCCAAGGGTGTCCAGGTCACCTGTGTGCAGTGCCCCCAGCAGGAAAGGCTGTGCGAGCAGGCTTGCCCGGTTGACCCGCCGGCAATCCACTATGACCTGAAGACCTTTCACATGGTGATTGACAAGGACAGGTGCCGCGGCGAGAAGTGCATGCTATGTCGGAGAGCCTGCCCGTCCAAGGCGATAAGAATCTATCCCTCCGTATCGCCCACGCCCTTTGTCTGCGACCTGTGCGACCCGGAGAACAAGGGCACCCGGAACCCCCAGTGCGTCAACGTCTGTCCTTTCGGCGCTCTATATTACAAGAGCACCATGGTGCGCTGGAGCTACTCCATACATGATGTTATGCGCAAGCATGCCGACGAGAAGGCAGACCTCATCGCCAGAAGAATGTATCCCCTGACCAAGTCAACCATGGCTAAGCCAGGGTGGAACCTATAATGTCTGAAGTAAAGTTCAAGCTACTGGAAGTAGACCTGACCAAAGAGACCAGCCGGGCGGTAGACGTCACCGAGGACGTCAAGAAATACCTCGGCGCCAAGGGTCTTGCCAACAAGCTCATCTGGGACAATGTGCCCAAAGGGGTAGACCCCCTCTCCCCAGACAACGTAATGCATGTCGGTGTCGGTCCTCTTACCGGGCTGGTCGGCTGTAAGACCATCCTGAGCTTCAAGTCCCCCCTCACCGACTGGGCGGGCAGGAGCGCTGTCTCCGGATATGTCGGCGAAGAGATAATAAGGACTCAGTACAACGCCGGCATCCTCATCAAAGGCAGAGCGAAGAGACCGTCCTATCTCTACGTCTACAACGATGATGTAAAGATAATGGATGCCACCGACCTCTGGGGCAAGTGGAAACAGGATACCGAGTCCACCATCCGGGACAGGCTGAACGCGCAGACCGGTGAGATGTTCGGCGTCCTCTGCATCGGGCCTGCCGGTGAGAACCTGGTGAGGTGCGCCAACGTCTCCACGGAGTATGTGCACTCCGCCTCCAAGTGGGGCTGTGGCGCAGTGATGGGCTCCAAGAACCTGAAGGCGGTTGCCGTCAAAGGGACGAAGGGCCCTCTCTACGCCGACCACAAGAAGGTCTGGGAGCTATTCAGGACCTACGCCATGAGTCCCCGGACTGCCCTGCACCGCATCCAGGAGAGCCGCTGGGGTCATTACCAGTCCCCTGCCTCATTACTGCGCTGGGCGGCTGAGGGAGTCAAGAACAACCACCTCGGCTACCACGATGTAGTGGAGAGGTCTAGCTATCTCGAACACAACCTGAAATACCAATCCTGGACCGACGGCTGTCCCGGCTGTGCCGCCTGCTGTGAGGTGCCCTACTTCAAGAACAGTCCTAACGGTGTCTTCGCCGGTGAGTTCCGCCACGATAACGTGGGTGGCTTCAACGCCAACATCATGGTGGGCTTCGAAGAGATGTCCGAGATTGCGCCACTGGAGAACGAGCTGGGCATGGACGGCGAGGAACTGGGCGGGATTGTTGCCTTTGCTATTGACCTCTACCAGAACGGTATTATCACCAAGGAAGACCTGGGGGGTTTGGAGCTACCGTGGGGGAGCAAAGAGGCGGTCTTCAAGCTGCTTAAGAAGATAGCCTACCGGGAAGGGAAGGCGGCCAATGCCCTTGCCGATGGCTTCCGCAGAGCCTACAAGGTCTTTGGTGAGAAGGCCATTCCCTTCGGCTGGGAGGTACACGGCGCCGCCGCACCGACCTACGACGTGAGAAATAAGCAGGTGGGTAATGGTCTCGTGTATGGCACGAGTCACGCCGGGGCACGCATGGGCACTGGTCTCGATGACGCACTGGCGGAATCAATAACCTACTGCATCTTTGCCGCGACACCCTGGGTTCAGATAATGGGCTCAAGGGAAGAGGTCGCCCGGCAGCTCCTTAATCCCGTCTGCGGCTGGAATCTCTCCCTGAACGATGTAAATGACATCAAGATGCGGAACTACTACTTCAACCGCTGTGTCAGTCTGAGGGAGGGCTATCACCCCGCCAAGGACGACTACCTGCCGCCCAGGGCTTTCAGCGAGCCCATCACCGACAAGTACGGCAACACCCACGTCTGGAAGAAGGATGAATGGGAGCAGGAGAAGAAGAAGTACTACGTGAGCACACTCAAGCTGACTGAGGGAGGTTTACCGCCCCGGGCGGAACTCAAGCGTCTGGGTCTTGACTTCGTCATCCCTGTGCTTGACCCGATGAATGCAGTAGGCTAGGGGTTAGAAGTCTGAGTCAATTTTGTGACGAGGTAAGTAAATGTCTGAAGTAAAGTTTAAGCTACTGGAAGTAGACCTGACCAATGAGACCAGCCGGGCGGTGGACGTCACCGAGGACGTCAAGAAATACCTGGGCGCCCGGGGTCTGGCCAACAAGCTCATCTGGGACAACGTTCCCGCAGGGGTAGACGCCCTCTCCCCGGGCAACATTCTCCATGTCGGGGTAGGCCCCCTGACCGGGCTGGTCGGCTGTAAGACCATCCTGAGCTTCAAGTCACCTCTGACCGACTGGGCGGGGAGAAGTGCTGTCTCTGGCTATGTTGGCGAAGAGATAGTGAGGACACAGTATAATGCTGGCATACTAATCAAAGGGAAAGCCAAAAAGCCGTCCTATCTGTATGTCTACAATGATGACGTGAAGATAATGGACGCCACCGACCTTTGGGGGAAGTGGAAGCAGGACACCGAGTTCACCATCCGGGACAGGCTGAATCAGCAGACCGGCGAGATGTTCGGTGTGCTCTGCATCGGGCCTGCCGGTGAGAACCTGGTAAGATGCGCCAACGTCTCCACCGAGTATGTTCATTCTGCCTCCAAGTGGGGCTGTGGCGCCGTCATGGGCTCCAAGAACCTGAAGGCGGTGGCGGTCAAAGGGACTAAGGGGCCACTTTATGCTGACCACAAGAAGGTATGGGAGCTCTTCAAGACCTATGCCATGAGCCCGCGTACTGCCCTGCACCGCATCCAGGAGAGCCGATGGGGTCATTATCAGTCGCCAGCGTCGTTACTGCGTTGGGCGGCTGAGGGCATCAAGAACAACCATCTTGGCTACCACGATGTAGTCGAGAGGAGTAGCTACCTTGAGCACAACCTGAAGTACCAGTCCTGGACTGATGGGTGTCCCGGCTGTGCCGCCTCATGTGAGGTGCCCTATTTCAAGAACAGCCCTAACGGCGTCTTCGCCGGTGAGTTCCGCCATGACAACGTCGGTGGATTCAACGCCAACGTCATGGTGGGCTTCGAGGAGATGTCCGAGATTGCGCCACTGGAGAACGAGCTGGGCATGGATGGCGAGGAGCTGGGTGGGATTGTCGCCTTTGCCATTGACCTCTACCAGAACGGCATCATCACCAAAGAAGACCTGGGTGGTCTTGAGCTACCCTGGGGGAGCAAGGAAGCGGTGTTCAAGCTGCTGAAGAAGATTGCCTATCGTGAAGGTAAGGCTGCCAACGCCCTTGCCGATGGCTTCCGCAGAGCCTACAAGGTATTCGGAGAGAAGTCAGTGCAGTACGGTTGGGAGGTTCATGGTGCCGCTGCACCCACTTATGATGTGAGAAATAAAAAGGTCGGCTGGGGCTTAATCTACGGCACGAGTCACAATGGGGCGCGCATGGGCGCCGGGCTCGACGACGCCATCGGCGAAGCCATCACCTTCTGCAACTTCGCGGCGGCACCGTTCGTTCAGATATGGGGTTCAAGGGAAGAGGTCTCCCGGCAGTTCCTTAACCCCGTCTGCGGCTGGAACCTTTCCCTGAATGATGTCAACGATATCAAGATGCGGAACTACTACTTCAACCGCTGTGTCAGCCTGAGGGAAGGCTATCATCCCGCCAAGGATGACTACCTGCCACCCAGGGCTTTCAGCGAGCCTATTACCGACAAGTACGGTAACACCCATGTCTGGGCTAAAGACGAGTGGGAGACGGAGAAGAAGAAGTACTACGTGAGCACACTCAAGCTGACCGAGGCGGGGTTACCGCCAAGGGCGGAACTGAAGCGTCTGGGTCTTGACTTTGTTATTCCTGTGCTTGACCCGATGAAGGCAGTGGGCTAAACTCATAAATAGAAGCCTAGTCTATGCAGGATAAAACTCCGCTAGCCGGCTGAAAGGAGTAAGCCGAAATGATAAAGGTGCACCTGGAAGTTCAACCGTCGATGGCTGAGTCGCTGGGCATGGAAGCCAAAAAAGATATGATGTTTCCCGATGGGAACAAATCGGTGAGAGATGTGCTCAACCTGCTCAGTGCCGAGTACCAGCACTTTGGCAAGTTCGTCTTTGACAGCGAGGCACAGAAGCTGACCGGCAAGGCGATTGTCTTTATCAACGGTCGCTCTCCGGAGCCGGCGAAAGGGCTGGAGACGAGGCTAAAGGACGGCGACGTTCTGAATTTCGTGCCCCTTATTGAGGGGGGCTAGTCCCGACTCTAAGCACAGGCCGAAACGAGGTTTAAGAGCACGAGCAGGCGTTTCAAGCGCCTGCTCTTTTTATCGGCGAATTTGCTCGTAACTTTGATATTTGTTTATCTCAAGTGATATAATTCCCATCGTGTTACCAACTGGCAATGAAAGTGTCCATTGGCGGAACCGGATTAGGACAACTCACGTTATCTCTGCGGCTACAGGAGCACTATGGCACAAGGCTCGGTAGACAGCGATTTGCCCTTTGTCTCTATACTCATGGTGAACTACAACGGACAGGCTCACCTCAAAGAGTTTTTTGAATCGGTATTTCAGCTTAACTACCCGGAGAGCAGGTATGAGGTGGTGGTCGTGGATAATGCCTCTCGGGACGGCTCGCCTGACTGGATTCGTAACAACTACCCACGGGTGAAGCTGATTTGTCTCGACAAAAACTATGGTTTCTCTACCGGCAATAATGTGGGGGTCAAATACTGTCAGGGTAAGTTCCTTGCTCTAATTAACAACGACACTGTGCTTGACAAAGACTGGCTCATAGAGCTGGTCAGGCAGGCAGTCAAGGAGCCAGATGCCATTTATGGCAGCAAGATGCTCTGGTACAAACGGCGCGATTACATAGTATATGGTGGTGGTAGGCTATTTGCCTGGGGGGAGCCTTGCCATCTTCAGACCTATGCCAGAGACCGGGGAACAGAGGTTAATCCGTCTCTCACGATGTATGCCGATGGATGTGGCGAACTCCTGTCAAAAGAAGTTTTTCTCAAGATTGCCGGTTTTGATGAGAGTTACTTTTGTTATTCCGAGGATATTGAGCTCAGTTGGAAAGCCTGGATTCTTGGCTACAGGATTTATTTTGTGCCGACAGCCAAATTCTATCACAAGGTCAGCGCCACGCTGGGCAGTCGGTCATTCGCGTTTATTTACTATATCATCCGGAATCAGCTAAGAAATATCTTCAAGTTCGCGGAATTTCGTGACCTGGTGATAATGTTACCTTCTTATGCCTTCTATAGCCTGAGTCTTTATCTCGTGGTGTATTGCTTTCAGGAAAGAAAATTCTCACTTATTCTCCCGATAATGAAAGCTTATCTTAAATTCTTTACCGAAATCCATCACCTGATACCGATTAGGCGTCAGTTCCAGAAGAGGCGCCGGGTAACTGATAAGGAGCTGAAAAGGATGGGGCTCATTCTTACTTTTTCTGATAGTATCTCAGAGGCGTTTGCCACTCTCAGCCGAAAATCGAAGTTTCAGAAGGACACGAGGGCTTGAGTTTGCGAGAAAGAACGCGAGAAATATTTAGCTTTCCCGAACTCATCGATTTAATCCCATCTCTTCCAGTGAAAGAGGTCTTAGACCTGGGTTGTGGGCGTGGCCAAGTTACGGCTCGACTCTCCCGTTCGGGCTTAAACTGCATCGGCATTGACCCCAGCCTTAAATTCCTTACTCAGGCTAAATCCTTTGCCCCGGTGGTTTTAGCCACCGGCGACAATCTGCCTTTCATCAAAAGTTGCTTTGACATCGTCATCTTGAAAGAGGTCATCCATCACCTTAGCCACCCCAGAGAGGTGCTCGCTGAGGCGAGAAGATGTCTTAAGCCCGGCGGCTTCCTCTGGGTGCTCGAACCGGTGGAGGACGACCCTATCCTGCGCTTCGGTCGTAATCTACATCCTTACTGGCAAGGGGTTAAGGTGGAAACTAGATTGTACTCTCAAGATTTAATCAGACTTATTCGTGATTCAGGCTTCAGTATTATCAAATCAGGTGGCGTCGAGGGTGGTTTCCCGAACTATCTCTTTTTCTGGTCAGCCCAGACAATCTACCTCTGCCTACAAGCTATGAAGGTTCCTTGGCTAAGTGTACATATTCTCAGAGGCATCTTGAAGAGCAAGTTTATAATGGATTGTGACCCGCCCCTGCTCTACTACTGGTGTCTGGCGAAGAAGGAGCCGGCTCAATGAGTAGATTGAGGATTTCTCCTGTTAGTGCCCTGAGCTACGCTTATATTGTTGTAGCGGCAGCTTTAGGTCACCTTCTGCCGCTATCCAATAGCTTGAAATGTATTATTGCCCAGCCAGTACTCATTATTCTGCCTTATCTCGTAGGTAAACCCTTCCTGTTTATCGGACGGAAGCTCCTGGGAGTAAAAGAAAGTAACAATTTTGCTATTGATGTCTTCGTTTCCTGGTGTTTGGGGACCGTTCTCATGGTTTCGCTTGAGGCTGCTCTCTATGTGAACTACATCTTTGCGCTCAATTCGTTTACGCTGGCATTGCTTGTTCTGGGGCTGCCGTCAGTCTTTATCAAGGAAAATTCGGGATTTGATAGCCTGAAACACATTGAAATAGCTATTGTGGCTGTCTATTGTCTCATATTCGCACTCTTTGTCACCCGCTTCTGGCCTTACCCCTACGCCAATGATAATGACTACATAACTCACACATTCTTTGTAACAAGAATCACAATACAGAACCGGCCCCTGTTATTCTATGGGGATTATCTCCCCACAATGCAAACTATCTACGCGGTTATGATGCAGATGATGAGAATTGACCCGTACCTCGAACCGGTTTTCCTCCTCTGGTCTTCGAGGTTCATCCTCTATCCGATTTTCGGAATTGGGTTGTATCTTTTTGCCCATCAGTTCACCAAAGACAGGCTTCTCTCACTCCTAGTTGCCTGTATTGGAACTTCCCTTATTAGCATTGTTAACGGCTGTATCTTCCCTTACCACACGGCGCCGAAGAACTTTATTGACCTGATGTTTATTTACGGCATCTATACGGCGCTGAACCTCTATGAAGCGGACGATGAAGAAAGAAATAGAGATATCATCCCTTCTCTGGTCGGATTGGGTATTTTCATTTTTGTCGTTTTTATTCCCCTCAATCTCACCTCGGTCACCGGTAAGATTGGCTATGAGATTGGTTTCATATTGCCCGTGCTTTTTGTCATCCCGTTTGCTCTGGCAAGGCTTTTTAAAGGGCAAGCGCGCAATTTTGTGTTTTCTCTGGCTCTTGTGCTCTCTGGTCTCATATTCATGGCGAAGATGCAGGGCTTGGCTGCCGCCGGGACAATAATTGCCTTCGTCTTTTCCCTCTGGTTCCTGAGCCGGCTGAGTCTGAATAAAGCCAGGTTTCTCGCGGCGGTGGCGGTTGCGGTTACTGCCGTCACTCTCATGCTGGTCTACTTTAAGGTTATCCCTTATCCCGAGCTCCCTCTGATGAGACCAAACGATGAGCTAATTGGTTTTTATGGAATTACCAATCTGGCTCGGAACTTCAATTCAATCTATCCCCCGGTTTTGGCTTCTCTGGCTGGTGCGGGAGGTATTTTTGCCCTGCTGTCCAGAGACGAAGAGAGAAAATACCTCGCGGCTGTAGTTATGGTCTCCCTGTTAATGTTCGCTTATTTCACACCCATATACCTCGTCTTCAGATTTCTCGGCACCGCCCATCCCTTTATCGTGTTACTTGCCATTTATGCCATCTTTCGACTGGTACGCCTGCCAGTTGCGACGAGCCAGAAGCCATCAGCCCTGCTACCTCTGATGCTTATTACCGTCTTCGTTGCCCTTAATGTCTACACCAACGACATCAGGATTTTCCCGAAAGGGGAGACCTATCTGGATAAAGAGGACTTTCAGATATTCCAGGTGGGGAGGTTTATCAAGGACAACATTGATAAAGGGGCACTCATCATCCAGTCTAATTATTACCAGCAGTTGTCGGCATTCTACGGGGGAGTCGACGTCAATTACCTCTGGAAGGGCGGGCGTTTTTACGACTCTTACGTGATGGATATCTATAAGGCACAATCAGGCGAAGAAGCCTACGCGAAAGCCAGGCATCTGCTTGAAATACAGGACCAGGTGGTGCGTTATTCTGATAAAGATGGAAAGGACATAAAGCGTTTCTACAAACCGCCTACAGACGTCATTCTACTCTGCGACGACCCGCTCCTGGCACATATCGGGGCGAGCAAGGGCGTCAAGTTCTACGACCCGAGGTACTTTGACCTTCTGTTCACCACCAGAAGTAGCCGTGGCGATAACTTCTTTGTTTTCCGGGTGAAGCCCGAGCCCAGTGTCGCCGGTTACGAGAATCTTGTCAAAAATCCCTCTTTTGAAGATGGCTTGGACACAGCGGCGAAGTCTGCTTTAGGCTGGGAGCAGGTCTGGGATAAACAAAACTGGTCGGCTCGGCTGGATACTGAAGTTAAGCATGAAGGTAATTCCAGCTACCGCATGGAAACCAGTGTCACCAAGCCTCAGAGCTGGGGCGGACTCAAGAGTGAAGACATCCCGGTTGAAGCTGGGAAAGCCTATCTTTTCAGCGCCTGGATAAAGACGCAGAATATGCTAAGGGCTTATACTGAGATTGACTATTATGACAGAGTTAGTGGGCGATACACTCTGATTGCCGTCTTGGGACCTGCCGAAGCAAACTCTGATTGGGCCTTTTTCTCCAAATACATCGAAATACCCGCAAACGTGAGTAGCGTAACGATTTTCCCGGCGGCGGGCTGGGTTCAGGACGAAACAAAGGGGACAGGCATAAGCTGGTTTGATGATATTCAATTCATCGGGCCGATAGAAGTAGCACTGCCGAGGTAGGTTTTTAGGCGAAATGATTAGCGAGAGGAAAAAGGTTGTCGTTCTCGGTCTGGATGGGGCTTCCTGGAACATTTTGAATCCCCTGATTGGCGAGGGAAAGCTACCTACATTTAAAAAATTACTTCAGGAAGGGTCTTACGGCGACCTGAGAAGCATTATGCCACCGGTATCCGTTCCCGCATGGAAGTGTTACTCAACCGGGAAGAATCCGGGGAAACTCGGCGTTTACAATTTGTTGTCCCTCGACCTAAAAAACCGAAAGCTCACTGCCCCCTCCTCCCGGGATTTCAAGGAAAAAGAAATCTGGGACTATCTTGCAGATGAGGGTTCTACTTCCTGTGTCTACAACATGTTTGCCACTCATCCTGCCAAAGAGATGAAAGGATGCCTCATCTCAGATATTCCCAACGAACGCGGATATTATCCTAAAGAGCTACAGAAAGAGATTGAGTCAAGATTTGGCTCTCTTTACATCGAACCCAATTTTATCATGGACAGAGAAGAGACTTACGCAAAATCACTCTGGGGCATGAGGCGAGACTTCGAAGTAATTATGTACCTTATGGAAAAGTATAATCCCGATTTTACACACCTCAGTATCCCCTACACCGACGGTATCCAGCACTTTTTCTGGGGGGATATGGAGACAAAAAATGGTCGCTTCGCTCAAAATATTGAAAAAGCCTGGGTAGAGCTGGACGAAATAGTAGCGAATTTCTGTGATTTCCTGCAGAAGAAATACGCAGATAATTTCTATCTTTTCGTGATGTCCGACCACGGGTTTGAAGGCGTTAAGCACAGGTTCAATATCGGCGACTGGTTGGTCAGGAAGAGATATCTGGTTCTAAACAAAAAGGGTAAATTCCTGAGATTTTCTTTCTTTTTAAGGAAGCAGATGAGTGTGGTGTATTCAGCCGTTGAAACAATCAACAGTTTTTTAAGGGGCTTTGTGGGTAAAAAAGAGCAGAGGCGCGGCGTGCAAGGGATGCTGGTTACCGCCGCAGTTTACGAGAAAACAATTGATTGGAACAAAAGCGCGGTAATTCCTCTAACTGGTGAGTGTCTCTATGTCAATAAAAAGACGGCTGGTGCGGGTTTCACTGAGAAACTGATTGATGAACTCAGGGGATTAAAGAGCCCCGAGGATAATCCCCTTGTGGTAGAAATTGTTAACGGCAAGGAATTCTATTCCAATAATTCAGCCCCCGATGTCCTAATACTACCTCGGAATATTGAGATTTATAATGCCCCGCTCATGCGGATTTCCTGGTCACAGCCTGACCCCACGAGGTGGACGGGTAAACACTCTCTTCAGGGTGTTCTTATCATGAGAGGTCCTGGAATCAAGAAAGGGCATCAGATAAAAAGTGCAACCCTCTATGATATTGCACCGACGGTGCTTCACCTGATGGGGATTTCGTTACCTGATAGTGATGGGAATGTTCTTGAAGGTGCCCTTGTGAACGGGAGCTAAGACTTGGCCAAACCCAATATCCTGCTGATTGTGATTGACGCGCTGAGAGCCAGGAATCTCAGCTGTTACGGCTATGATAAGCTGACGAGCCCCAATATTGACGCCTTGGCGCAGAAGGGAGTTCTCTTTGAGAACTGCTTCAGCACAACAAATGTCACCGACCCGTCTTTCACCACCATACTTTCGGGTAAGTATCCGGCGAGCCACGGCATGATAGAACAGGGCGTAACCTCACCGGCGGTTTACCGGAAGAAGCTTGAAGGGCTGGTCATGCTCCAGTCTATTCTGAAAGAGCATGGCTATCTCACCATCGGGGTTGACTGGTTGGGACGGTGGCATGCCCAGGGTTATGATTACTATAGCGGAGCCATCAGTAAAAGGCTGATGATTTTTAACGAGGTTGTCTTCCGCAAAATAAAGAATAGCAAGTTCGTTGACGCTATTATTGAATTCATAAAGAGAAAGACAAGCCGCGGCGTTTTCAGCCGTTTTTATCTTGCTTACGATAAGGCATCCATAGTGACGGATTATGCGCTGAAAACTCTTTCCGCTCATCAGGAGGCGAATTTCTTCCTTTTTATCCACTACTGGGATACCCACATGCCTTATAATCCACCCTCAAATTTTATCTCTCCTTTCAGGGGTTCTCTTTACACCCCCCATGTCGAAAAACCTCAGGATATATTGAAAACTCTACCCGATAACGACTGGAGATACTTCCTTCAGGATTTCCTGAAGGGTATGGAATCAACAACTGAAGCGCTTGCCAGATACGACGGCTCGCTTCTCTATGTCGATAGCGAGATTGGGCGTCTTCTGGACAACATGAGGTCTAGGGGGATGCTGGATAATACGCTCGTCATCATTACCGCCGACCATGGCGAAAGTCATACCGCGCACGGTATTTACTTTGACCATCACGGGCTCTACGACGAGCTGATTCACGTCCCGCTAATAATATATTATCCTGAAAGGGTGGCGCCGCGACGGATTAAAACTACCATTCAACATATTGACCTGGTTCCAACGATACTGGACCTCGCAGGAATTACCTACGTTAAGGATGAGTTTGATGGTAAATCTCTGGTTCCCTGCCTTACCGGCGAGGCTGAGATAGCAAGCATCAGACCCTTCGTTTATGTTGAAGAGGCACGCTCGGAGAGAAAGTTTGCCCTGAGAACCGATAAGTTCAAATACATCTTTGCTGAATCTGAAAAAGATGCCTTGTGTAATTACTGTGGGCGAATTCACGGTGGTATTGAGGAGCTTTATGACCTGGGAAAGGACCCCGATGAAACACACAACATTCTGAATGAAAAACCTGAAATTCGTAATGAGCTCAGGAAAATCTTGCTCATGTTCAGGGAAGGACTTGAGACGAAACGGGAGAAGCAGAGGCTGGGAGCAAGAATAAAGAAACTTAAGATGGCAGAGAAGATTTAGTAGTTATCTGAACGGAAAAGTATCTGCGACAAGGGTGATTATGCCGGACCAAATCCAAAACGAAATGCGAATATGGCAGAACTGGTGGGAGAAGAAAGGATGGCTTATCCTTTTCCGTAAGTCCGAAGCCTTCCACGATTTTCTATATAGAATTTTACCCAAACTGGATTCTCTCGGAATAACCAAAGGGAAAGATGTTCTTGAAGTGGGGTGTGGTTCCGGTTGGACTTCTGTTACTTTCAAGAGGCACTTCCCGGAAGTAAACTACACAAGCTCTGATGTTGCCCCTTACGCCCTTCGTTACGTGCGAATGCTGGGTGAATGGACGGGCGCTTTACCCGAACATCTTGTCGCCTGTCCGATTGAAAACCTGCCTTTCAAAGACAATTCTTTTGATTACGTCTTAGGAACAGCCTGTCTGCACCATGTGACTAACCTCAATCAGGGTCTCTCCGAAATATTCCGAGTTCTAAAACCAAACGGTTACTACATCGGCTTCGGTGAAGGATATGCCAGTTCAATTGTAAACAAAATATACCACTGGTTAAACATCGGGAGTAGCGAGCGTGGCAGCAGAGAGGGAATAAATGAGAATTTGCTCAGATTCTCTCAATGGATTAAATCATTCAAGCGAGCGGGTTTCAACGTGGAACACGTTGAACTGGAACGTAAGTGGTACTACAAGGAGCCCCATCTATGGGAATATAACACGCATAGTTTAATGACTATCCTGTACTATGTGCTTACTAAACCACTGCCCGACCGATTTATGAAGCATCTAGGCGCCAGCCTAACCATTATCGCCCGTAAAAGCTAGACCCGACCACGAACTTATCAAGGAAATCTAGAAATGCTAATATTTAGACGATTTGAGCATGCTGATGCGCCGAACTATCAAAGGCAACTACTTTTATCTGATTTTCTATGCCTTTTTGTCTCTCTCAATCCTAAGCCCCCTCTTACTGCCCGGTGCCATACTTACCCTGGATATGCGGCTCGGTCCGAATCTCAACCCGGCTACCAACTTCTATGGATTGAATCCTAACGTCCAATCAGTAATCAGGCTACCCGTCATTGGCCTTTTCTGGCTGGTGGGCAAAATCCTTCCCTTCTGGCTCTGGCAAAAGATACTCTTTATTGCCATCTTCTTTCTGGCTGGGGTTGGGGCACACCGTCTCCTCCTTGGGAAGGGTATGGGTGCGTATTTTGCCGGTCTCATTTACGCAGTGAATCCTTTCACCTATGTCAGATTCCTCGCCGGGCAGTGGTCGTTCTTAGTCGGCTACGCCCTACTTCCCTTTGCCGTTCGCGCCTTTATCCATCTTCTCTCGGAGAGAAACCTGAGAAATGTGATAAAAGTGGCTCTGCTGACCACGCTGGTCGGCATCAGCTACGAGCACTGCTTTATTCTTCTTTTCATTACTTTCGCCATCATCTACCTAAGCTGGATACTCGTAGCGCGTGACAGGCAAGCTCTTCTGGACACGGCAAAGCACCTGGGTTTAGCAGCGGTGATGACTATCCTGCTCAACCTCTACTGGCTAATACCACTCCTCACCACGAAAACCAGTGTGGTTGAGAACATTGGTGAAATGGACCTGCTTAGCTTTGCTCCGGTCTCTACCTCAAATCTGGGGGTTGTGTTTGATACCGCCTCAATGTATGGCTTCTGGAGAAGCGCCTATGTTTATACCAAAGACTTGCTCCCCGGCTGGTGGCTCTTGTTTGCCTTCATTCTATTTCTCGCCGCCTATGGCTTCGTCAGCTTCCGCCGGGAGCGCGAAACAAAATGGCAGGTGACAGCCTTTGCCCTTCTCTGGGTGGTAAGCCTCACTCTGGCTGTCGGTGCCGCCAGCAGGTATACGAGACCCCTGTATGAATGGCTCTTCAGGCAAGTGCCTTTCTTTAACGTCCTGAGAGACTCGCAGAAGTTCGTCGCCCTGCTCATCCTGTGCTACGCCTACCTGGGGGGCATGGGAGTGGTGAGGCTTGCCCTTGACCTCAGAGGGCAGAGTAAAAGATTAGGACGTCTAATCGTCATGTCAGTCCTGGTTCTATCACTCATAACCCCCGCCGTCTACTCATTTACCATCTTCGGCTTCCACGGCGGACTCGGCGTTACCGATTATCCCCGAGAGTGGTATGAGGTTCGTGAATTCCTGAATCATGATAAAGACGACTTTAATGTTCTCTTCCTGCCCTGGCATGAGTATATGGACTTTAGCTGGCTACCTAACCGCGATAAGAGACTGGGTAATCCAGCCCGAAACTTTTTTGATAAGCCCGTAATCCAGGGGGATAACATTGAAATGCCCGGAATTTATACCCAGAGCATTAATCCCATCAGCCACCACATCGAATTCCTGCTGAGTAAAAAAAGGGACATTGATAATCTGGGCGAGCTACTGGCGCCACTCAATGTCAAGTATATTATGCTGGTTAACGAAGCAGACTATACAACCTACGACTTCCTCTACTGGCAAAAAGACCTCTCCGTCGTGCTCCGGAGACCGGGGCTTACCCTTCTGGAAAACAGGTATCCCCGGGCCAGGGTCTACGCGGTCAGCAATATAACTCCAATTGGTAATCTCGATGAATACCTGAGCCTGAGCCGAGAGCAGAATGTCATGGATAATTTATATATCTGGGAGAAACGGCTGCCCAGACCGGAGCAGAGCAATGAACCCACGGTTAAGCCAGTTAAATATGAGAAATTAAGCCCGGTGGAATACCAGACTGAGCCGTTTGAAGGCAAGTACTTCGTCTTTACTGTCCCCCAGTTCGTCAGTGCTGATTACTGGCGTTACGAGGGTCAAGAGCCATTCAAAAACCTGGGGTTCATGCCGGCTTTTTCTAATGGTGGTGGAGGCAGACTGGTTTTCTCCCGTTTTTACCGGGTGCAACTGCCTTCGTACATCATTTCTCTTATCGCTCTGGTCCTGATTACTTTCTGGTGGGGACGAGGGAAAGTGCTCATAACGTTTCGCCGGCGGTGAGGCTCTGAGCGCCTCGGATAGCAGCTTGACTTGGCTATACCAAGCCCCCGTGCTATACTTACTGGGTGAAAAAGCATTCTCCATCCAGATTCCAAATCCCCGGAATATCTCCACTTTCGTAGGCTATCTAAAGACAGATGACCATCAGTGAGTTTCGTATCCGAGAAAGAATCGAAGAGAAAGAGGAAAGCCTCTCGCCCTACGCCCGGAGAAGCGTCAACTCGCTGGGTAGACTGCGTCCCGAGGCACCCTGCCCGGTGCGTACCGCTTTTCAGCGTGACCGCGACCGTATCATCCACAGCAAGGCTTTCCGCCGCCTGAAGCACAAGACCCAGGTCTTCATCATGCCTCTCGGTGACCATTTTTCCACCCGCCTCACCCACACTCTGGAGGTCGCTCAGATAGCCAGGACCATCGCCCGGGCGCTGAATCTTAATGAAGACCTGACCGAGGCTGTCGCTCTGGGTCATGACCTGGGTCACACCCCCTTCGGTCACGCCGGCGAGGAAACGCTGAATCGGCTTTGCTCCAGCGGTTTCCAGCATGCTGCGCAAAGCCTGAGGGTGGTAGACATCCTGGAAAAGGACGGCAGAGGACTCAACCTCACCATGGAGGTTAGGGACGGTATCCTGAACCATTCCAAGCCCAGAGAGAGTATTCTGGGCGGGGAAAGATTGAGTACATTTGAGGGGGAGGTCTGCCGTATCTCAGACTCGGTGGCTTACATCAACCACGATATTGATGACGCTATCCGGGCGGGAACCATAACCCAGGGCGATTTACCGGGAGAACTTTTAGAAGTACTCGGCAACTCCCATTCGGCGCGCATCAATACCATGGTCTCAGACGTTATCACCTGCTCCTGGGGGGTTAGCGGTGAGGGGGACGGGCTCAAGCCAGCCGTCGCTATGAGTCCCGAAGTCCTTAAGGCCGCCGATGAGCTGCGCGAGTTTCTCTTCTCCCGGGTCTATATGGCGTCTTCGGTTCAAGCTGAAGCCGAGCGGGCGAAACGGGTTCTTGAGCGTTTGTACTATTACTTCGTTAAACATCAGGAGAAACTGCCGCCGGAATATCTTCTTTATAGCGACAATCCCGAGCAGAGGGTAGTTGACTACATCGCCGGCATGACCGACCAGTTCGCCTTGAGAACGGCGGGAATGCTTAGCTGACAAAAAGTTCTTTTTGCGTTAAATTAGTAATAATGAGCGCCATTGAGGAAATAAAACAGAAGCTGGACATCCTGGACGTGGTGAGCCAGTATGTCAAGCTGACCAAGAGCGGACGCACCTTCCGCGGGCTGTGCCCCTTCCATCAGGAGAAACACGGCTCCTTCTTCGTCTATCCGGAGAATCAGAGCTGGCATTGCTTCGGCGCCTGTAGCACCGGGGGTGACGTCTTTAGCTTCGTCATGAGAAAAGAGGGGCTTGACTTCGGCGAAGCCTTACGCCTCCTGGCGGAGAGAGCGGGGGTGAGCCTGCCCACCCGACCTGAGGGCGAGGCTAAAGCGAAGGAGTGGGGAAGGCTCTATGAGATGAACCAGGAAGCGGCGCGCTATTTCCATGATTTTCTCCTCCACGCCGAAGCCGGGAAGAGGGCAAGGGACTACGTTGCCACGCGGGGGCTTAATATTAAGACCATCATGGATTTTGAGCTGGGCTACGGCCCGGCTGGCTGGGAGGCACTGAAAGAGCATCTCACGGGAAAAGGCTATGCCGAGGCCGAGCTCATCCAGGCCGGACTTGTTATCCAGAGTGAGGCGGGTAAGACCCATGACCGCTTCCGCAATAAGCTTATGTTCCCCATCACCGATGAGAGGGGACACGTCATCGGTTTCGGGGCAAGGGTGCTTGATAACACCGAGCCGAAGTATGTGAACTCACCAGAGACTCCTCTTTTCAGTAAGAGCGGAAGCATATATGCCATCAACCGGGCAGCGGCTTCAGCGAGAGAGAAGGGCGAAGTGGTGGTGGTCGAGGGGTATATGGACGTTCTCACCGCTCACCAGAACAGTTTTACCAACGTGGTCGCCGCCATGGGAACAGCGATAACTGAGAGGCAGATAGCCATCCTCAGGAAGCTCACCCGTAACGTAAAGCTGGCGCTCGATGCTGACAGCGCCGGTGAGGAGGCGATGAAACGGTGCGCCGCGCTGGAGAACGCACTGGGTGGCGAAATCGGGGTCATCCGGATGCCCGAGGGGAAAGACCCTGATGACGTCATCCGGGAGAACAAAGAGCTATGGCGCAAGCTGACCCAGGAGATGGTACCTGTGGTTGACTACATCCTGAACGGGATGACCGCCGGGCTCGACCTGAGCCGGGCGGGGGATAAGACCAGGCTGGTAGATGAGTTCATGCCGGTCATCGCCGGGATGGCGGACAGTCTCAGGAGGATACATTATCTCCAGAAGCTAGCCCAACTGGTCAGGGTTGACGAGCACCAGCTGGAAGTCTCGCTGGCGGAGCGCCGTTTGGCAGGATCCCGACCCCAGAGGGCCGGCGCAGTCACCAGTCCCAACCGTAAGCTCGTCTCCAGTCCGCTTGAGGAGTACTGCCTCAGCCTGCTCCTGAAAAACCCTGTCCTCAAGCACGCACCAGTTGACCTTCTTGCGGAATACTTTGAAAATAGTGAAAACCGGGAAATCTTTAACGTCTGGCAGATGGCAGAGAGCACCGGGTTTAAAGAGTCACTCACCCCGGAAATCTGGGAGCACCTTGACCTGCTCATGGCGATGGAGATCCCGGGGGAGAGGACTCAGGAAAGATACGCCGACTGTGCCCTGAGGCTAAAGGAGAGATACTTAAGGAACCGGGAGATGGAAAAGTCACTCGCCCTGGCTCTGGAGGCTGAGACCGGCGGCACCTCCGCCGAACTGGCCAAGCTCAGCGAGCAGGGAATCAGTGAGAGCGAAGGGCTGAAGAAGGTTTTTACCGATAGGGCGAAGCGGGGTGCAGCAAAAGGAGCTAAAGATGGTGTTTGAAAAGGATTTTGAGAATATAAAAAGGGGTGAAAACGAAGAGGAAATCGCGCAGTTTTCAACCGAGGAACCCAATGAAGACAAGCTGTTCTCTGAGGACATGCTCAAGGGAGAAATCGAGGCTCCGGAGGAGCAGGAGATAGAGCTGCAACTGGAGGAACTGGGTGAGCAGGCCGCTGTTGATGACCCGGTCAGGATGTATCTCCATGAGATTGGGCGGGTTTCACTCCTGAGTGCCAAGGATGAAAAGTCTCTGGCGAAAAAGCTTGAGGAGGGGAAGCATATCGCCGAAATCAAGGACGCCTACCAGCAGAAATACGGGCGTGCCCCCTCGTCGGTAGAGGTAGTCCTGAGTCTGCTCCGGCAGCTGACCTCATCGGTAGAAGTCATCCGCTTCCTTCAGAAAGAACTGGGCATCAAGCCTTCAGAGAACTTTCTGGACACCATCTCGGACTGCAAACTGCGGGTGAGCATCGACGGGCAGATAGACGAACAGCTTGTCCAGAAGATGTCCACCGAGCTCAAGTGTACCCTTGCCGAAGCGGAGCAACGTCTGATAAACCTTTCGCTCAACTGCAACCTGCTCCCCCCGGAGGTGCTTGGCATCATGGGCAAAAAAGTCACCATCAGCGGGGTGAAAACTCTTGCCGATAGCGATGCCTTCAGGGACTCGCTGAGCCACCTGGAGGTGGGGCTGACCAAGGACATAGCCAAGATAGAGCGGGAGGCGGAGAAGGCGAAGAAGCACCTGACCGAGGCTAACCTGAGGCTGGTGGTGAGCGTCGCCAAGAAGCACGTGGGGCGGGGCATGCCCCTTCTTGACCTCATCCAGGAGGGCAATATAGGGCTAATCCGGGCGGTAGAGAAATTTGACTATCATCGTGGCTACAAGTTCTCCACCTACGCCACCTGGTGGATACGCCAGGCAATCACCCGCGCCATCGCCGACCAGGCGCGTACCATCCGCATCCCGGTGCACATGATTGAGACCATCAACAAGCTTCTGAACGTGAGCCGGAGGCTTGCCCAGGACTACGGACGTGAGCCTACCCCCAAGGAAATCGGCGAGGAGATGGAGATGCCGCCGGAAAAGATAAGGGGTATCATCAAACTCGCCCAGCTACCTATCTCCCTGGAAGCACCCATCGGGGAGGAAGAAGACTCTGACCTGGGGGACTTCATTGAAGACCGAAACGCTCTGCCTCCGCCCGATGCCGCCTCAAGACAGCTACTCAAGGAGCAGATTGGGGAGGTTCTGGAAAGCCTGACGCCCCGGGAGCGGGAGGTGCTGGAGCTCCGCTTCGGGCTGGAGAATGGGAGAAGCCGGACTCTGGAAGAGGTGGGGAAGAAGTTCCAGGTAACCCGGGAGAGGATACGGCAGATTGAAGCCAAGGCACTCCGTAAGCTCCGCCACCCCAGCCGGAGCCGCAAGCTGAAGGACTATCTGGAGTAGGGAAGTCCGCTGGTGTCACTCTGAGGCGCGAAGCGACGTGACATTCTGCGTTGTCATTCCTGCGGAAGCAGGAATCTAGGGGGGAGTGGATTGTCGGGTTCAAGCCCGACAATGACAAAAGAGGGCTGGATTGCTTCACTTCGCCCGCAATGACAATGCAATTCAACGCCTTTGCCAAATTGACAGCCAAAATTGGCTTATGTTATATTCTGCGAGGTCATGGCAGCGTAGCTCAGTGGTAGAGCAGGGGACTCATAAGCCCTTGGTCGCCGGTTCAAATCCAGCCGCTGCCACGTTCGTTTAGCTTAAATTCTTTTTTGACTTAATCTTCTTTATCGCGTTGTTAGCAGCGTTCCGAACTCCCCTATCCCTATCACTTGAAGCCTCGATGAGAGCCTCGAGTGACCTTACGTCTCCTATCAGCCCGAGAGCACTTGCCACCTCTTTCCGAATGTCCTTGTCTTCGTCTTTCAGGACTTGACTAAGAGGCAGGACTGCAGCCTCTCCTATTTTCACAAGAGCCTCTATGAGATACTTCCGCGTAACTGAATGTTCATCTTTCAGAGCCTGGACGAGTGGCTTAACCGCCCTTTCATCACCTATGTTGCCAAGCCAAGCGATTGCCGTCCAACCTACATAGCCTATATCGCCCATGGGATGCTGACGGCTAACAGTCTCAATAAGAACCTCTACGGCTGGCTTTCCCATCCTCCCGAGTGCAGATACAGCTAGCTGCCGAACACCTACGTCCTCATTCTCGCCTCTCAGAATTTGAGTGAGGTGTGGGATTGCAGGCTCACCTATCGCTCCAAGTACTATTTCCGCGCACTGTCTGAGCTCCAAACTCTTGTCCTTTGCCTTCATAGTCTGGACAAGTGGCGCAATTGCAGGCTGCCCTATTTTGACAAGGGCATTGCCTGCAGCAACTCGGATGGACTTATCCTGTTCAGTTAACGCCCATTCTTTCATTGCATCTATTAAACCCTCCACATCGCATCTTGCTTCCATTTCATCGACATTCAACTCCGGCTTTCTGCTGAAGAATGACATGTTTCACCGCCATTCTGTCAAAGTATCGTGATTGTACGACTGCGTTTGCTCTTCGTTCAATGGATATTTGCAGCTAGATCATATACCAAATCCCTATTGGCTTCTTCCTATTCTACTATATCCTCTCGCAACTCGAACAAAAGAAGAGAGGTTCAGTGTCTAACACAGATTAACAAAACCCTCTATTTTTGTCTATAATATACACATAAACAAATGAGGTCGTTTATGGAGATTGATGTCGGGGGGCTGACGCCGGTAACCCTGCCCGATGATATTTACGGCATCATGGGTCTCAGAAGCTGGAACGTGAAAGACGGCAAAAGCTGTCTCCAGTCCCTGATGGTGGAGCATGAGTGGACTCAAGCCGTGGAGAAGGGGGAGAAACCGACCACATTGCCCGGACAGCACGGCTTCTACGCCTACCGTCTCACCGGTGAGCTGAACGCCTCCGATTTCCGTTCCACCCTGACCCGCTCTGCTCTTTTCCCCACTACCAGAATCCAGGTTCACGGTCTGGTGGAGCTGAGGGGCAAGGTTATTGAGCACGCCCAGGGGGTGGTCAGGGGGGAGTGGTGCCGTATCCTGTGCTTCTTCTTGCCGGTGCCGTCCAATGAACCTCCCGACATGAAAAGACAGGTAGCCGAGTCCGGCTGGTTAAAAACATTACTGGCGAAATACAGAGTCCCGGTCTATCTGACGGATACTAGCAAGTTCCAGACTATTCTGGGGAGGCTCTCGGAGTTTGACATAAGGAGGGACAACCAGCCCTCACCTGTCGAATACAAGGAGACCAGACCCGAGATTCAAAAAAAGATTGACGAGCTGATTGCGCAGGTGAGACCGAGGGGCTATCATATCCCGCAGATAATTCTCAGCCGAAAGCAGATGCAAGAGTTCAAGGCGGCGATTTTCCGTGCCTCAGAGCCTCTGGAACAGCCGGTGGTGTACAAGAGAATCCAGGTTCTACTCACCGATTATTCCGATTACAGGACGCCTTATCTGACCACGCAGGAGGCGACCGCCGGATAGGAACGGGAAAGAGACATGGGAACAACAGCACCGATTCGAAAAGTTTATGATATTCCGATAGAAAAGCCGGCTCCGGCAGAGGGTAAGCCGTTATCGCTGCCAAACCCCGATAAAGAACGATGGTTCACGCCGGCACCGCGAGAGCCGGTAAAAGCACCGGTAAGGCAAAGATAAGTGCCGGAGTTCACCTGAGCTTGTCGAGCGCACGCGAATCAATGAGATTGAAATATCCTCTCCCTCGATGGGAGAGGTGAGGGTGATTTAATTCCCCTCACTCTAGCTCTCTCCTTCAGGAAGAATCCTTCAGAGGGGAGAGACGGCTAGCTCATGTAGCGCCCGCCGTTGACGTAGACGGTCTGTCCGGTCATGTAGGCGTTTCCCGCCAGCATCACCAC
The DNA here is from genome assembly GCA_043800335.1 of Chloroflexota bacterium. Classification (GTDB taxonomy): domain Bacteria; phylum Chloroflexota; class Dehalococcoidia; order Dehalococcoidales; family JAZDNC01; genus JAZDNC01. The sequence goes on along the minus strand of JAZDNC010000013.1, from coordinate 2,800 downwards.
AACCGCGGCGACCTCCTCGGGAGTGCCGAACCGACCCATTGGCACCAGAGCCGGGCTGACCTTAGGGTCCTGAGTAACCATGTCCGTCTGAATCATGGAGGGAGCCACGGTATTAACGGTAATCCCCTCTTTTACCAGCAGAGAGGCGTAAGAGTGGGTTAAGCCCAGAATGCCCGCCTTACTCGCTGCATAGTGGGGACCGACCACACCCCCGATTTGAGCCGCCCCCGAAGACAGATTGATGATTCTGCCCCAGCGGCGCGCCCTCATGCCCGGCAGGACAGCCTGGGTGACCAGAAAGGCGGATTTGAGGTTGACGGCGACTACCTCGTCCCAGTCTGCCTCGGGAATGCTGTCCCAGGACACACGTTTGGCGACGCCCGCATTGTTCACGAGAATTTCTATGGGGCCCAGTTCCTTCCCTATAGTCTCCACCATGCGGGTCACGTCTGAAAGTTTGGAGACATCTGCCTGAACTGGTAGGGCGCGCCTTCCCAGGTGCTCTATCAGGGAACAGGTCTCGCCGGCGGCTTTTCGATTAACAAGATAGTTCACTGCGATGTCAGTCCCAGCTGCGGACAGAGCTACGGCGCAGGCGCGACCGATTCCCCGGCTTGCGCCCGTAACCAGCGCGATTTTACCGGATAATTGAGCTGTCATAGAAAAACGATCCCTTCATCTCGCAATTTGCCCCAACGCGATATTGGGATTATACCCTTCTTGAAAGATATGTCAATGACTGGCTTAGTCACATTCATTCTTAGCTGAGGTCTAATTTGAACTCGGAACAGACAAAGTAAAGCCCCTTTGACCATAAAAAGAGAAGATGCTATGATACTGAAAAATAGGAAAAGCAGGTAACTGAAATGCAGAAATCAGGAGTAAGTCCAGAACCACAGGATAGAACACTCTCCCAGATTCTCGGGGAGATGGAGCAGAACATCTCCACTGCCATTGAGTCGTCAAGAAAAGCCGAAGAGGCATCCCGCTCGGCGAAACAGGCAGCGATAATGGCAAGCAAGGCGTCCGGCGAGGCAGCGAAGCGGGCTGAAGAGACCCGCGAAGCGGGAGAGAAGCTCGTCCAGGGCACTGCCAAGGCGGCTGGTGAAGCGGCCGCCCGGGCGGAAGAGGCAGCCAAATTAGCCAGGGGCGCCGCCGAGGAAGCCGCGAAAAGAGCCCAGGAAGCCGAAAATGAGGCAAAAGCCGCCGCTACAGCCTTTAAGAGGGCGAGCGCCGCTGCCAGGGAAGCCGCCGATACCGCGACGAAGACTACTGCGGAAGCGGCGAAAAAGGCTACCGGGGCTGTAGAGGCCGCTAACCGGGCGGCTGAACAGGCAACCCAAAGGGCTGAAGAAGCAGCGAGTGCCAGCAAAGAAGCCGCGGCAATGAAGACTTTGCTCCAGAAATAGCGCTTTAGCCCCGCATTCACCTGAGGGAAACACGGGAGACGGTGCTCACGATTTATGCTGGTTCTGATGGAAGAAGTCAGATGAGCAGGAAATCGCCTGGTGACAGGAATATGGGTTTAACCTGTGATGCCTGCGGCAAACCGAGTTTGAGCCTGCTAGCCAGGGATTACCAGCTACGTAAAGAGGTACGCTTCGAGCATCACGGTAACTATGTTGTCCACCACTATACGTTTCAGCCTGCCGGCACCTCCCGGGTGTGCAAGAAATGCGTTGATGCTTCTCTGAAAGCGACAAACAAATCTGGTAATACCGTGAAATGGACGGGTCTGGTCATAGGCACCGCCCTGGCGATCTTCACCTTTTTCTGGTATTTCCTTGCCAGTGCCATGGATAAAACAACAATGGAGTTCCTGTTCTTTTTGTCGGGGGTAGCCCTACTCTGTGCTTTTTTGGGCAACCAATTTGCCAGGAGGGATACTTTTAACTATACCGAGGACGCCAACCTTTTGCTGGAGGCTGCGGCCAAAAAAAGGCTGTCTAAGATGCTGAGATGGAACACTACATTACAAGCGACCAGCGAGATATACGAGGTGGGTGGAAAGAGCGAGCCCGGGTAAGCTCCCATGACCGTGACGCTTATGCGTCGTCACTGTAGTCGCAAAATGGCAAGCCCCTATTGATTGTGTCAGGGCACAGTGCTAAGCTACTAAACAAATCTGGCGGAAGGAGGTTACTGTGAGCTGGAAAAGGATTCTACGGCTGTTTGAGTGGGCGTTCGGCTTGATGCTGCTGGTAACACTCGGGGTAACTGGCGTACTCCCGCTCCTGAGCTCGTTTTCAAAGTGGGTGTTCGTTGCCGGTCTGTGCCTCTACGCTGTCGCCTCGGCGCTAAGGATAGGGGAAGACTCTAAAAACCTGAAATAACGGGCTAAGAAGAGCCGCTAACTCCCTCGTCATAATGAGCCGCTGGCTCTTTCTGGCACCCGTCCGGGCAATCAAAACTAGTTCCGGTAGCTGTGGATGGGTGCTGGGATGTGGCCGCCCCGCCTCACGAAATCACGGCTTGAGAACTTGTTCACCGGCATAATCGGCGCTTTGCCGAGAAGCCCGCCGAACTCCACCTCATCACCGGCGGTCTTCCCGACCACGGGGATGAGCCTTACCGAGGTTGTTTTGCCGTTAATGATGCCGATAGACGCCTCATCGGCAATCATCGCCGCTATCGTCTCCGCCGGGGTATCCCCAGGAATCGCAATCATGTCCAGCCCGACCGAGCTGACTGAGGTCATTGCCTCAAGCTTATCAATGGATATGGCGCCCTTCCTCACCGCATCTAACATACCGGCGTCCTCGCTCACCGGGATGACAGCCCCCGAGAGACCGCCGGCGTG
>JAZDNC010000007.1:0-21593 GCA_043800335.1 Chloroflexota bacterium | reverse complement strand
TTTCAGATTCGGTGTAGACCCTTTTCAGGAATCTGTCACCGAAGCGTGCTAGCGCTTGCTTGATACGCTCTATCTCGATAATATCAATGCCGACAGCGTCCATCTCAGATTTTAAGAAGCAGACTGGGTGCTTTCTTGAGTAAGACTCTTCTCAATCCTTACTGCGCAGACCTTTAGCTCCGGTATCTTAGCGACCGGGTCAAGAGCGGGATTGGTGAGTACGTTGGTCGGGCTCTCGGCGAAGTGAAAGGTCATAAAGACGACACCCTTCGGCGAGCTTTCGCTGACCCTCGCCTTGACGATGACCAACCCCCGCCTTGAGCTGACCTTGACCATCTCGCCATCCTGAATACCTAGGCTAGCGGCGTCCTCGGGGCTCACGACGACTTCCTCCTCTCCCCTGAGGAGATTGAGTCCTTTCACTCTCCGTGTCATGGTGCCGGTGTGGAAATGGGTAAGCGCTCTTCCGGTGGTCAGGATTAAGGGGAATTCCGCATCGGGGAGCTCTTTCGGAGCTTTATATTCAAGGGGCATGAACTTTCCCTTGCCCCGGCTGAAAGCCCTGGTGTGGAGTATTGGTGTGCCGGGGTGGTCTGGTGCCGGGCAGGGCCACTGGATGCCTTGGGGCTCAAGCCGTGCGTAGCTAATCCCCGCGTAGCTCGGGGTGAGCGAGCTAATCTCCTCAATAATCTGGCGCGGGCTTTGATAGTCAAAGCCTTTACCCCCCATTCTCTTTGCCAGCTCGGCAGTGATGAGCCAGTCGGGGCGGGAGCTACCCACCGGCTCAACCGCCTTTCTTACCCGTTGTACCCTTCTCTCGGTGGAGGTAAAGGTGCCATCCTTCTCGGCGAAACTTACCCCGGGCAGGACGACGTGAGCCAGTCTGGCGGTCTCGGTGAGGAAGATGTCCTGGACAACGAGAAAATCTAGCCTTGATAAAGCTTCTTGGGCATGGGTGGCGTCCGGCTCGGAGAGAGCCGGGTTCTCGCCAATCAGATAAAGGGCTTTGAGCCTGCCCTCGTGAGCCAGGGGCATCATCTCGGTAATGGCAAGCCCCGGGTTTGAAGAGAGTTCTACACCCCAGGCTTTTTCAAATTTCTCTCTGACACCGGCGTCACTCACCGGCTGGTAGCCGGGGTAGAAATTGGGTAATGCGCCCATATCGCAGGCGCCCTGGACGTTGTTCTGTCCTCTCAGGGGATTTACCCCCGAGGCGGGTTTGCCCACATTACCGGTGAGCATAGCCAGATTGGCGATAGCAAGTACGTTATCGGTGCCGTGGGAGCTCTGGGTGATGCCCATGGAATAGATAATACTCCCCGGTTTGGACGTGGCGTAGAGCCGTGCTGCCTCGATAATCTGTTTTTCGGGGACGCCGGTTATCCCGGAGACGGTTTTAAGGTCAAAGTGCTTGAGCGACTCCCTGAAAGCCGGGAAGTTCTCGGTGCGCTCTGTGATAAACCCCTCGTCCGTAAGGCCTTCGTCCACAATGACTCTCATCATGCCCATGAGGAGGGCGACATCGGTTCCCGGCATATGTCTCAGCCAGACCCGGGCGAAACGGTTGAGGTCTATATTCCTGGGGTTAGCCACAATCAGCTTGGCTCCCCGTTTCACCGCCCGCTTGATTTCGAAGCCGATGACTGGGTGGGCTTCGGTGGTGTTTGAGCCGATGACGAAGATGGCGCCGGCATTTCTGATTTCGCCAATGGAGTTGGTCATCGCCCCGGCGCCGAAGCTCTGGGCAAGCCCGGTAAGTGTTGAGGCGTGGCAGAGCCGGGCGCAGTGGTCAACGCTATTGGTCTTGAGCACACTTCGAGCAAACTTCTGGGCAACATAATTATCTTCGTTGGTGCACTTGGCAGAAGTGATAACGGCAATTTTATCGCTCTCATAACTCCTAAGTTTGGTCGCAACGAGGCTGAGCGCTTCATCCCAGGTGGCTTCGGTGAGCTCGCCTTCCTTCCGAATCAGGGGTGTTGTCAGGCGCTCGGGGTGGTGGACGAACTCGCTTACGCCGAACCGACCCTTGACGCAGAGCCAGCCGTTATTGGGCGAAGCCTCATTTTTACCTCTGATGCTGACTATTCTGCCCCCGCGTGTGCCCAGATAGACCTGACAGCCGACCCCGCAGTAGGGGCAGGTGGTGAGCACCTCCTGGCTCGGCGTTTTTACCTCTTTCAGGGTGAGTGCCCCCGTCGGGCAGTGTGCCACGCACTCGCCGCAGGACTGGCAGATGGAGTCCTTGAGTAAGCCGTCGCCAAAGGTGGCTACCTTTGTCTGATAGCCGCGGTAGGCGAGGTCAATCGCCCCGGCGCCGACTACCTCGTTACAGGTGCGTACACAGCGGGCGCAGAGGATACACTTGGAGCGGTCAAGGTTGAAGAAGGGATTCGAGGTATCAATCTGCGAAATCCGGGATAGCTTGCGGAAGGGCTGTTTCACGATACCGAGATATGAAGCTACTTTCTGGAGCTCACAATGCTGGTTCTGGCTGCAGACAAGACAGTCATCCTGGTGGTCGGCGATGAGAAGCTCCACGGCGGTGCGGCGCACCTTGTCTACCGCCGGCGTCTCGGTGTGCACCACCATACCCTCGGTTGCGGGTGTGGTGCAGGCGGTGGGTAGCCCCCTCATCTTCTCAATCTCCACCACGCAGAGACGACAGCCCCCGTAAGGCTCAAGGTCAGAGTGGTAGCACAGGGTGGGGATATAAACTCCCGCCGAGTTCGCCGCCTCCAACACTGTCGTGCCTCTGGCGACGGTAACTTCTTTCCCGTCTATAGTTAACTTAACTGTATCCAAAGCAGGAACTCCTTGGTCGTCTAAAAACTAAGTCGGCTGGGTGAGGCCCTTGCAGACTTCAGCCCGGCAGTGGTGGTCTCTGATGTGCTCCTCGTATTCGTTACGGAAGTAGCGGAGGGTGGTAAGGAGGGGGTTGGGTGCGGTCTGTCCCAGCCCGCAAAGAGAGCCGGCTTTGACCGTCTCCCCAAGCTCGGCGAGGAGTTCGATGTCCTCCGGCTTGCCCCGACCGTTGGTGATGTCTTCAAGTATGTTCAGCATCTCCCTCGTCCCCAGGCGGCACATCACGCACTTGCCGCAGGACTCGGACTGGGTGAAGGTCAGGAAGAACTTCGCCACGTCGACGGCACAGGTCTCCTCATCCAGGACTACCATGCCGCCGGAACCCATGATGCTCCCTGCCTTAGCCAGTGTCTCATAGTCGACGGCGAGGTCCATGAGGCTCGCCGGGATACAGCCGCCCGAGGGTCCTCCGGTTTGGACTGCCTTGAGACTGCTCCCGCCAGGCGGTCCGCCCCCGATGTCATAGATGATGTTCTTGAGGGGCATCCCGATGGGTACCTCAACCAGACCGGTGCGGTTTATCTTGCCGGTCAGGGCGAAGGTCTTTGTCCCTTTGCTCCTCTCCGAGCCGAAGCCGGTGTACCATTCATAGCCATTTTGCATGATAGCCGAGACGTTAGCCCAGGTCTCGGTGTTATTGATGTTGGTGGGTTTCTGCCACAGCCCGGACTGGGCGGGGAAAGGAGGGCGGGAGTGGGGCATACCCCGCTTGCCCTCGATTGAAGCCATGAGGGCGGTCTCCTCGCCGCAGACAAAAGCCCCGGCGCCCATCTTGAGCTTGATGTCGAAGTTAAATCCGGAGCCCAGGATATTTTCCCCGATAAGCCCGTATTCTTTAATTTGACGCAGGGCGATCTGGATTCTCTCTATTGCCAGCGGGTACTCGGCGCGCAGGTAGATGTAGCCTTCGGTGGCGCCAATGGCATACCCGCCGATGATGATGCCCTCCAGGACGGAGTGGGGGTCACTGGCAAGGAGAGCCCGGTTCATGAAGGCGCCCGGGTCGCCCTCGTCGGCGTTACAGATGACAAACTTAATTGTGCCCGGTTCTTTGCGGCAGAGCTCCCACTTGAGTCCGGTAGGGAAGCCGGCGCCGCCCCTGCCGCGCAGGCCGGATTTCTTTATCTCCTCAACCACTGCCTCCGGCTTCATCTTGAGCGCTCTCTCCAGCCCGGAGTAACCACCGCTGGCGATGTAGTGGTCGATGTTCTCCGGGTCAATAAACCCCGAGTGTCTCAGGATGATGCGCACCTGTGGTTTTAGCATGGGAAGGTCAAAGAGCCTGGGGATACCGGGAACTTCTCCCTCGCCCAGCGTGCCCAGCGCCAGTTCGGGGCAGGGGTTATCGTTCAGGACATAGTCCCTGACCAGCTTCCTGGCTTTCTGCGGGGTGACCCTGCCGTAGGCGATGCGGGGACGCTCAGGCTTTTTGATGTCAACCAGCGGCTCCATGTAGCAGAGCCCGATACAGCCGACCTTGGTAATGATTGCCTCGGTGTTACTGCGCTTTAGCTCGTCCTGGATTGCGTCGAGGGCGCTTCCGGCACCGGCGGCTTGCCCGCAGGTCGCCATGCCGATGAATATGTGGGGCTTGTCGCTCTCCACTTCTTTCTGCCAGTTAGCCATGGCTTTCTTTTTTATCTCTTCAAATGTCATGTATCTCTCGCTTCCTTTAGCGCAGGATGTCGGCGATTTTTTCCGGAGTCATCCGCCCGTAAACGGTCTTGTCCACGACCACCACCGGTGCCAGGGCACAGGAGCCAAAGCAGGGGATAGTCTCCAAGGAATACTTCATGTCACTGGTAGTCTCGCCAGGTTTGATGCCTAGCTGTTTTTCAACCTCGGCGAGGATTAGCTCATTACCGCGGACGTGACAGGCGGTGCCGCGGCAGACCTTGATAACCCGCCTCGCCGCCGGGGTGAACTTGAACTGGGCGTAGAAGGTACTGACGCCGTAAACGGTGCTGGTGGGCAGTTTGAGGTGGCGGGCGATAGCCTCCATCGCCTCTCGGGGCAGGTAGCCGAACTCCCGCTGTGTCTCCTGAAGAAGGGTGACCAGTTCACTCTCGTTCCCGTCGTAGCGGACCAGTATGTCTTTTAATTTTTTCTCGGCTATGGCTTCCAATTTGTCCTCTCCAATAAACCAGCTCAGGCTGAGTGTCGGGGAGATGAGATAATAAAGCAGAATTTTAACTCAAAAATAGTATTCCTGTCAAATTCGCACCGTCATGGTATTGATTAAATTGGCTGAGCTGAATTTTCACTGCGACCGAAGACAACCCCAACTTACTCGTCATGCAAGGGGCGAAATGACGTGGCAATCTCATGAAATTTGTGGAGACTTGCCTGCAATGTAAAACCGGAAGCGAATGACGCCATACGAATGTCGGGAGTTTAGCACGGAGCAAAGTGGGATTGGCTTGAGGCAGTTGATGACCGTGGGTTATCTCTGGGTGCGTTTTTTGAAGATAATCATGGCTACAGTTGTATTATCACCCTGCTGGATTTGAATGTCGTGCACCGTAGTGATAGCCCCGGCTTTCTCCAGCCAGTCGTTCAGGAGGTGCTGAACCGCGTGAGGCTCACCCGAAAATACGGCTACCTGAAGCTCGCTGGCGGGTAGAGGTTTGGGCAACATCTTTCACCTCCAATATTACAACTTGTAATTATATCATTTTGCTGGGTAAGGCAAAGTGAAGGAGAAGGTTGAGCCCTTGCCCGGCGCTGAGTCTACCCAAATTTCTCCGCCGTGTGCCACAACCAGTCTCTGGCAGACCAGAAGCCCCAAGCCGATGCCTCTTATGCTGTCAAGGTCAGCCTGCCTTAAGCGCTGGAAGGGTCTGAAGAGTTCAGATTGCTCGGCAGGAGATAGCCCTCTTCCCTGGTCGCTGACACTCAGCACCATCCGCTCTGGCTCAGAGTGTATGGAGACCTTAATCCGACTTTCCGGCGCCGAATATTTGGCGGCGTTGCCTAATAGATTACGAAGAATTCGCCCGATGCGCGAAGGGTCGGCGTCTATCAGAGGCAGGCGGGAGGGAATTGAAGTTATAAACTTGTGGGATGGGTACTGCTTCTTCAGCCGGTCAACCGCTTCTACTACCAGTTCCCGGATGTTGGTTGGTTCAAGGTAAAGTTTGAGTTGCCCCGCTTGGGAGCGTGACAACTCCAGCAGGTTATCTATCAGATGGGAGAGGGACTCACTCTCCAGAACAGCATCTCTAAGGAGCTGCTGAGTCTCCTCAGGCGGAAGGTGCTCCCACTCGGTGAGCACGGTACCTAGGCAACCGGTGATGACGGTCAGGGGCGTCCGAAGCTCGTGAGAGACGAGACCGATGAACTCGTTTTCCAGTTCATCCAGCTTCCCCTGCTCGCTGACGTCGCGCAGGTAGATGAAGATACGGTATAACTCTCCCTTGCTATCGTTTATGGCTACCAGTTTCGCCTGTAACGGCACCACCCGGCAATAGCGGGTGACGGTTTTGAGCTCATCCTCAAGCTGTCCGCTGTCCCTGAGAAGTGCCTGATAGTCCTTGAGTTTCTGAGGTGTCATCCCGGCGATGAAACCGTCGATTCCTTTGCCCCGGACTTTTTCTCTCTCAAAACCGGTGAGCTTACAGAAAGCCGCATTGCAATCAATGATGTTTCCCCCCGACCCGATGGTCAGGATGCCGTCCGGGGAGGATTCCACCAGCATGCGGTAGGTGGGCTCGGACTCCCGAGGAATCGTTTTCTTATGGCTCCTGTCTTGTGCCAAGCCTGCCTCCGTAGCGACTCCCTGCGTATTAAATCGTATATCCGCAAGACGTTCAGCGAATAAATGGTTATATTTTCATTTTAAGGCACTAACCCCTATTTGTAAATTCTCTGGAAGTGCTTATAATAGTAGAACTTTCATGTTTGCCTGCGTTCAAAAGGTGGGTTGGCATGATTAAACGGTTCCGGGTCCTTGTGGTGGATGATGAGCCGCGCATTCTCAACTTCTTGAGTTCCAAGCTCAGGGTCTCGGGCTATGAGGTCTTGACCGCCGCTAACGGGCTCGAGGCGCTGGAGCAGGTGCAAGCTGAGGAACCAAATCTTATCGTGCTCGATGTGCTTATGCCCAAGATGGATGGGTTCGAGATGCTAAAGGAACTCAGGACTTTTTCTTCAATACCGGTCATCATCCTGAGCGCCAAAGGAATGAATACGGACAAAATAAGGGGGCTGGAACTGGGCGCCGACGACTATCTGGCGAAGCCATTCAGCCCGGATGAGCTGGTAGCTCGGATTGAGGCGGTGAGGCGGCGCCTCGCGCCCTCGGATAAGCGGAAACTCAGTGAACAGCTTGCCATAGCCGACCTGACCATTGATTTCAAGAAGCGTCTGGTGCTGGTGCGCGGTCGTGAGGTTCGCCTGACCCGTATTGAGTGGCTTCTTCTCAGCGAGCTTGCCCAGAATGTGGGACGGCTCATGCTCTACGAGGAACTTATCACGCGGGTCTGGGGACCGGAGTACCGTGACGATGTCCAGATACTCCGCACCTGGATTAGCCGGCTGAGGCACAAGATAGGGAAAGACCCTGGCCAGCCCGCGCTCATCCGCACTGTTCCCAAGACTGGCTACATCATAGACCATCCCACCCGCTAAACTGTTTCACCCTCACTCTCTTGCTTTCCACTATTATATTTTCATGACGACTGGGTAGTCCCAAGTTGGTCAACACGGGCCAGAGCGAGTGTCTCATCCCACTGTGTCTCTGTTAGTGCCGGACTTGCCCCGACAACAACGGAGGAGGAACAGACTCGCTCACTACGGTCGTGATGCCGATGGCACTTGTTGCGCGGTACATAGTCGAGTCGGTCTGGCAAGTTTGCTTCACCAATAATACTGAGCGGAATTTCATAACTTAAATGACACATTTTTGTAACTTTTCCTGCCCTCATTTTATAACTATTCCATCACCCTCCGTTTAGAATTGCAGAGTAAATATATTCGCGGGGGTGACATTATGACGCTGGTACTGGTCAGAGAAGAGGAACCATCAATTTTAGAGAATGTGAAGAACGGTCTCTGGTCTGGTGAAGCCGTGGTATTTTGTCCCTCGTGCAAAGCTCTCCAGACCGTCTGGATGAACGGTACAACTCTGGTACCGACCCGCAAGTTCATTCAGGCAGGAAGCGAAATCTTTCACGACTGCGGTTCCGGCGAGCCGTGCCGTCTCTATTATGGCTGGTAAGCCCAATACAGATAGACTGGGGTAGAAGGAGTGTGGGGAGTGCTTGAGGGGAAGCGTATCGCCATTCTGGCCGAGGATGATTTTGAAGATTTGGAGCTTACGGAGCCATTGCGAGCGATGAAAGATGCCGGTGCTAGGGTGGTTATTGTCGGTAGCGGTTCAAAATCAAGCTACCGTGGGAAAAGAGGCACCATCACCGTAACCGTTGATGCCACTGCCGACAAGGTAAAGGCGGATGATTTTGACGCCATTATTATTCCCGGCGGCTACGCCCCGGACAAGATGCGCCTCAGCCAGTCCATGATAGATTTGGTGAGAAAGGCTTATGGGGGCGGAAGATTAATCGCCGCCGTCTGCCATGGGCCCCAGCTCCTTATCTCGGCGAATATAGTCAAAGGAATGAGGCTTACCTCCTGGCCCTCGGTGGCTCTCGACCTCAGGAACGCCGGCGCTATCTGGGTAGATGAGCCGGTGGTCAGGGACGGCAATATCATCACCTCGCGTAAACCGGCTGACCTGCCCAAATTCAATAAGGCAATAATTGAGGCACTCATTTCTAATCATGAGAGTTCGAGAAACGGGGCGCAGTGAGGGCGGTGAAATGTACTTATTCCCGATTGGCTAATAGGGAGAGGGGAATATCACAAATCTGCAATCTTATTAAGGTGGTTTTTATGATTTTTCCGTCCTTTGTCTGTTAGAATTCAGACGGCTTCGGGTAGAAAGGCATTATACTCGGGAGGTGAGAGCATGAGGAGACGATTGGGTTTCGTTCTGGCGGTGTTACTTTTGTCTTTGGGTGTTACCGCCTGCACCACGCGGACGACGCCACCCGCTGGTTACTGGTATCCGGAGGGCATGGACCCTGGCTGGATGGGGCCAGGGGGGATGATGGGGCGCGGCGGCATGATGGGCCCCGGGGGTCCCTATCGCAGTGGCGGTCAGCGCATCACCATGACGCAGGCGATTCAGATTGTTAATGACTACCTCCGCTACCGGGGCGACACCGACCTTGAGGCAACCGAGATAATCGAGTTTGAGTACAACTTCTATGTCATCTTCAGGGAGAAGGCTACCGGCATCAACGCCTTTGAGGCTCTAATAGACCCCTACACGGGGGATATGTACCCCGAGCCAGGCCCCAACATGATGTGGAACGCTAAATACGGCATGATGTCGGGCTCGTGGGGCATCCCGGCGCCATCGGCTGAGATGTCCGTGGACGAGAAGCGAGCTAAGCAGTATGCCGAGGACTTTGTCAAAGTCTATCTGCCCGGGGCAACTATGGAGGACGCCGACCGCTTCTACGGCTACTACACCCTTCACTTCTTGAGCGGGGGGCAGATTTACGGGATGCTTAGCGTCAATGGCTATACCGGACAGGTCTGGTATCACTCCTGGCACGGCAGATACCTGAGTGAGAAGGAGCTTAGCTAATATGAGGTGCACAGCTTTAAGTCGCGCCGTAAGCCTGGCTATCACAGTTCCGCTGGTCTTGTTTTTGTTATTGGTTGCGGGAAGGAGTCCCCTCCGGCGCGGATTACGTCAGTCTTGAGGTTGTCGACTCAAATGGCGAACTAGAGACTATAGCCTATTACTGGTATCATTATTTGTGCTATTCATTGAAAGGAGTCAGGAATGGTCGTTAAGCTAACCAAGAATGTCTACTGGGTGGGGGTGGTGGACTGGGCACTACGCCATTTCCACGGGCACGAGCTTTCTACCCACCGCGGGTCGTCGTACAACGCCTACCTCATCACTGATGAGAAAAACGTGCTCGTGGACACGGTCTGGGGGCCCTTCCGGGAGCAACTCGTCGAGAATATCTCGCAAGTGATTGACCCGGGCAAACTTGATATTGTCGTCGCCAATCATTCCGAGGTTGACCACTCCGGGGCACTGCCCGAGGTCATGCGCTACGCAGCCAATGCCACGGTGGTCGTCTCACAGCGGGGCAGGGAGAGCGTGGAGGGGCACTTCCACCAGCCCTGGAAATTCCAGACGGTCAAAACCGGAGACAAAATCGGCATCGGAAAGAGAGATTTGGTCTTTGTCGAAGCCCCGATGCTCCACTGGCCCGACAGCATGTTCACCTATCTCACCGGCGATAACATCCTGATGCCCAACGACGCCTTCGGTCAGCACTACGCCACCGCCTTTCGCTTTAACGACGAGGTGAACCAGGAGGAGCTCTACGAGGAAGCTCTCAAGTATTACGCCAACATCTTGACCCCGTTCAGCAACCTGGTCCTGAAAAAGATAGATGAGGTGCTGGCGCTCAAGTTACCGGTCAGCATGATTGCGCCCAGCCACGGCGTCATCTGGCGGAAAGACCCCATCCAGATTGTCAAAAAATACCAGGAGTGGGCATCCCAGGTGCCCCAGAAGACCGCCGTGATTCTTTATGATTCCATGTGGGACGGGACAAGGCGGATGGCTGAGGCTATCGGCGAGGGTCTGGCTTCTCAGGGTGTCCCTTACCAGTCTTTCTACATGCCTACCTCGGACCGGAATGACGTCATCGCCGAAATCTTTAAAGCCAGGGCTATCGTCGTGGGGTCGCCGACTTTTAACCAGGGACTGCTGCCCACGATAGCGCCGGTGATGGAAGACCTGAAGGGACTCAAGCTCAAGAATAAGCTCGGTGCCGCCTTCGGCAGCTACGGCTGGAGCGGTGAGTCGGTGAAAATCATCGAGGAGCATCTTACTCGGTGCAAGATAGACGTGGTCGCCGAGGGCGTCCTCGCTAAGTGGCAGCCCAGAGCCGATGACCTTGCCCGGTGCCGGGAGCTGGGGAGCACTGTTGCACGTGCGGTCAAGCAGTAAACGTATGAGGCTAGACGGACATCAAGAAGTGCGAGTTGGCAGTGGATAAGCCCAGGTGGGGGTGTGACTGTATGTTATTCCACTTTGAGTGCAGCAAGACTTAGCCCCGCTTCATGAGTTCATCGGGCAGGTCGTGCGGCGGCTCTATCTCACAAGCCGTGCCGCTGGGGCAGGTCTCACACTCAAGCTGTAATGTGGTATGGCTGATACTGAAGCGTCTGGCGAGTTCCTCTCTCACCTGGCTTAGAATCGCCACACTCCGGCTGACCATCTGGTCGTCAATCATGAGGTGGGCACTCAGGGCATAGATATTAGAGGTTATCGTCCAGATATGGACGTCATGCACCTCATTCACGCCAGGGATGCTCTTGATTGCCTCAATCACTCTGGCGGTCTCTATATGTCTGGGGACTGACTCCAGCAGGATGTCGGTTGACTCACTCACTATTCTTACCGCGCCCCCGAGGATTATGCTGCCGATGACGAGGGCGGCGATGGTATCGGCGACATACCAGCCGGTAAACAGAATGATGATGCCGGCGATGATGACACCAACAGAGGAGATGGTATCGCCGGTAACATGCCAGAGGGCGGCTTTGATGTTCAGGCTCCCGTGGCTGGCTCTACCCAGAAGTATCATGCCGGTGATGTTGGCAGCAAGGCCGGCGGTGGCGACCAGTAGCATCAAGGGGGGCTTTATCTCCGGTGGGTTGAAGAAGCGCTGGTAAGCCTCGAAGAAGATGAAGCCGGCTACCACAATCAGAATCGTCCCGTTGGTGAGCGCCGCCAGAATCTCGATACGGCGGTAGCCGAAGGTCCTCTGGGCGGTCGCTGGGCGGTGGGCAATGTTCATGGCGAAGAGGCTGAGGGCGAGAGCAAAGGCGTCTACCAGCATGTGCCCGGCGTCACCGAGGAGCGAGAGGCTGTCACTTAGGATGCCACCCAGGGCTTCAGCCACCATGAATGAGAAGGTTATGACAAAGGCGATTTTGAGACGCCGGTAGCTGTTGATGGTATCGGTGTGGCTTTCGATGCGGTGCTCTTTCTCCATTGCTGTTAATTATAACGCTTTTGGCTTACTCCAGGTTACTCAGTATTCTCAGTATCAGTTCGGGCGGAGCGAGGAAGTCCGTCTCTTCAAGTCGATGCAGGGAGTGGACTCATCTTCTCAAGCCTTAGACTTTCTGGGCAATGATGCCGGCAATTGCCCGGGGTCCGGGGAAGACCCCCTCGCGGAGCGCAGGCATCTGAACTCGCGGAACATTTCCAGAAGCTCGTTGTGTCTGAGGAGATAATCAGGGTTCTTCGGCTTGCCAAACTGAGCTTGGTCGATGATAAAGGTCTCATAGACCACCATGCCCCCGCGCCTCAGCCCGCCCTTTATTGCTGGCACGAGTGAGTGCTGAAGGTAATTGAAGCAGATGATGACATCGTAGCTTTCTTGGGAAATATGGAAGTCCTTCTCTAAATCGGCAACCCGGGCTTTGATGGTAACACCGGATTCTTTCGCCGACCTAAGGGCATCATCTATCGCTTCTTGGGATATGTCCAGTCCCTCGACCTGAAACCCCATCTTGGCAAGGTAGACAGCGTTACGCCCGCTACCCATGGCGGTGTCCAGCGCCAGCCCTCTGGGCAGAAGTCCTATGTTCTCTACCAGAAATTCCGCCGGAGCGCTTTCGTGATGGTGGTTCACTTCGTTCATGAGGCTTCAGTCCTCACCGTAGAACAGGTCGTCGTAGAGCATCTCGAGTCTAAGCTTGTGCCTGAGCTCCTCCTGAACCAGTCTCTCACACATCTGCTTGGCGTTCCTGTCCCTGAGCAGTCCCATGAGTCCTAAGTAAAACTCTATGGACTGTTGCTCGCGTTTAATAGCGAAGATAAGGGTATCCTGCAGTCCAGCGCCCTCAAGCGACGTTCCATCGGTCAGGTAGTCGCTTAGCCTGAGGTCGGGCACCCTTTCCCGCCGAAAAGCGCCCTTCTTTGCTCCCTTATCTCTGAAACTCTTAAGCAGTTCGGCGTGTTTGGCTTCTTCCCCGGCAAGCTCCTGCATGAGCGCCTTTGCCCCGGCATCCTCGGTCTTCTTCTGTCCCGCGATGTAGAACGCCTGCGCCGCAATCTCTTTATAGAGAGCGGTATCCAGAAGCTCAGCAAGTTCATCAGGCATAGTTAAGTCCCTTGCTTTATATCTTCCCCGGCTTCCGGATAGGGCTGGCCACTCTGGACAGTTCCCGAACTCTTATTTGAGAAAAAGCAACTCATTCCCAGACTGCAGGAGATTCTTATCTCTTACCCAACCATAGACACTATGTTAGCAGAGGGATAAAAGGACAACGAAGAGCCATATTCTAAATGGCTCAGCTCTTTTGTGAGCGATGTGGTAACGCTTCTACTCTACTTATTATTTCCCTCGCTACTGTGAGCATCCAATCAAGTGGGCGTGCATCTCTGGTAACAGAGCTTATATCATCGGTCGTGTAGTTGACACAATTTCTAGCCCGCCGAAGACGAAACTCCTGATTACCGTAAGTACCTAATACATCCGGTCTCTTTAGCGCACTAGTGAGATCAGGATGGTCATCTACACTGTGAGTTGGAGTGAAGTAATCCTTTTCAGCAAGGCGGTCACGACAGATAAGGAAGGCGGCTAGATAGGCACGGTCTGCAGCTGTTCTAAGTGCAGATGACTCACTTCTAGACGTAAGTTCATCTGCAATTTTGAGATAATCGGTTGGGTTAAGAGATGGATACCATGGCTGTTGTTTCGACATCAAAGTAAATCAATCTCCGTAATATGTCCTGTTCTTCGGAGGCGAGTGTTGTAGCTAGACTATCCAATTCACCATATAAAAGGTTTAAATACCCATCTGCGGTATCAAAATCAGAATTGAAAAAGAGCACCAACAGTACGTAATTCCAATTTTTGACCTCGACATCACTAGCACGTTGTATTTCAATTCTATGTAGAGGCCACTTGAACTTTCTGGCGACGTTATCTATAAGCACAAGGGTTTTTCTTAATACTTTCTTCCCCTGCTCCCCCAATAAAGTTTCGACGAGCTCCCGATTTTCATAGATAACATCAATTGCCGGAGAAGCTAGTGTAGATTCACTAAGCTTCCCCATAGCTCTCGGTGTTAGAAGTCCCTTTAAATGCGCAATTACTATTGGTTGCCAGATAGGTCTTTCATTATCGAGAAGAAGCTTCTGCACATATGCTGTCATTTGTTTGTAAGATGACTGCTCGAAACTTTTCTTAATTTCAACAAAAAGGATAGCCCTTCGTGCATCTCTATCTGAACTCGTAAAGGTAACTATGATATCTGATTTAGCCTGACCAAAAGAGCGCCAATGTGAATATCTGTGAACGGTCTCTTTTTTGTCCACATCATGAAGTACATAACGCTTGGTAGAACCATATTCACGCGTTTCGACTGCCATTGTCATCCTTACCTACTTTTGGCTCGCTTCTGTGCCCCCCGCTCTTTCTTACGGTTTGAGATTGCTTTACTTAAAGCCTCCGAAAGAGTTTCAGCAGAATCCCATTCTAAGCATATCCGTGCTATTTGACTGTCCTCAACATCATACGGCTGTCGATAACTTGGGGCAACGAGACCAAAATCCAGCATTACTATATATGGGGTTGAAAACATTGCGACTACATTTGAAAATAGGGGTGATACAGGTGTTAACGGCCCTTTAATTTCTTCTATTTCTTTCTTTTTCTTTTTTGCCATATCTTTCTCCAACGGATGAGATATTATATGTTTGATACTACTATGTCAATACAAACTTCAATCCTATTATACACTAGAGTAACACGTCTCCGAAAGTGAGGTCAGCTTTGCTGTGTTCATGTACTCATCTTAAAGAAATAGGTAATGGTATTACCTAGCTTGGCTGGGGAAGAAGGATTCGAACCTTCCCAAACGGATCCAGAGTCCGTTGTCCTACCACTAGACGATTCCCCAGTGCCAGAAGATTATAGCAAGAAGCCTGATAGCCTGCAATAAATCAGATGATATCAGTTTGACAACTCCTCGCTGACGCTTTATGCTGAGTCCGGCTTTCAGAGGTCTCAAGGAGTGTCCTTTGCCTGACTTAACGTCCTTAGAGCAGACAATTGGTGTTACATTTAAAAACCCTGCCTTGTTACGGCAGGCGCTGACCCACGACTCTTACACCAATGAAAACCCGGCTTTTCTAAGTAACGAAAGGCTTGAGTTTCTGGGCGATGCCATTTTGGGCTTCGTCATCGCCGAAAGGCTGTATCAGAAGCAAGAAGATGCTGGCGAAGGAGAGTTGACCAGAATGCGGGCGGGTATCATCAGCCGGGAAAGTCTCGCCCGGGTAGCTGAAACCCTCAGTCTCGGCGATTACCTCTTTTTGGGGAAAGGGGAGGCGGATAGCGGGGGACGGCACAAAGGGGCCAATCTGGCGGGCGCTCTGGAATCCCTAATCGCTGCCGTCTTCCTCGACCGGGGGCTTGAGGTCGCCCGTGAACTGGTCGTCAGGTTGTTTGGTGAGGCGTTGAGTAGGGGGAGGGAAGAGTCTGATTACAAGTCCCGGCTCCAGGAGCTCGTCCAGGCTCAGGGTGAAGCGGCGCCGGCTTACCGGTTGGTTTCAACCGACGGACCCGACCATGCCCGGCTTTTCACGGTTGAAGTCGTGGTGGGAGACCGGGTGCTGGCTTGGGGCGTAGGAAAGAGCAAGAAGTCGGCGGAGACCGAAGCCGCCAGAGAGGCGCTGGTAAAGCTCAGGACGGGAACGGTTTGACATAATATGATGTGTCGCTTTACAGTCGGCTCTTTCTTTGCTAGACTTCCAGTAGTATTTACTTGAACGAGGTAGATATGGGTAACCGTGACATAAGACAAAGAGAAGCCAAAAAGCCGAAAAAAGATGCCAGGAAAGTAACCTCTTCCGTTGTTATCCCGGCGCCTGTCCCCGAGGTGCAGGTAATTAAGACCAAAGGGAAGAAGCCTCAGGAAGAAGAGGAAGAAGAGTAGCCCGGACTTAGCCGCGAACAAGGACAACAGCCACCCTTAATTCTTTTAGGTCAGGCATGAGTGAGAGTAATTTAGCCTCATTCCGAGCGCTTGTCACCGGCCGGGTTCAGGGCGTCTCCTTTCGTGATTTTGTCGCCAGAATAGCGAAAAGACTGGATTTAGCCGGCTATGCCAGCAACCTTACCGATGGTGAGACGGTTGAGGTCAGGGCGGAGGGGGAGAGAGAGAAGCTGGAGAAGCTGATTGAATACCTTAAGGTGGGTCCTCCGCGTGCCGGGGTAAAAGGGGTCAGCATCGAGTGGGGTGAGTACCAGGGTGACTTCCGCGGTTTTGAGGTGAGGTAGTTAGTCTTGGCTACCGGGAAGTGAACTATTGAGCGCAGTCAAGCCCGAAACCGTCTATCTGGGGCTGGGTTCAAATCTGGGCAAGCGTGAGGAGAATCTATCTCAAGCCTTAAACTTTTTGTCGGAGAGACTGAAGATTGCCAAAGTTTCATCAATCTATGAAACGGAGCCGGTGGGTAATCCCAATCAGCCCCCCTTCCTCAACATGGTCTGTCAGGCTGAGACTGCTATTTCTCCCCTGGGACTGCTCATCCTGGTCAAGGCGATTGAGAACAAGCTGGGCAGGATGCCCGATGAACCGGACTCGCCGCGGACAATTGATATTGACATCCTTTTCTATGGTGACCGGGTTATGGAGACGCCTCAGCTTACTGTTCCCCACCCGCGGCTAAGAGAGCGGGCTTTTGTGCTGGTGCCACTGGCGGAGCTTGCTCCCGACCTGGTTCATCCAGTAGCCCACAAGACGGTTAGCGAACTGCTCAGCCAAGTAGGAGGGAAAGAGGGAGTAAGGCTCTTCGCCAAGAGGAAGTGATGTTTGAGATAGCGGTAGAGGGTCACTTTGACGCTGCCCATTACCTCAGGGGCTACCAGGGGAAGTGCGAGGCACTACACGGTCATCGCTACCGGGTGATGGTGAAGCTCGCCGTAGTCTCCCTTAACGAGATTGGTCTTGCCTATGACTTTACCCGCCTCAAAGCCGAACTGGGGGACATTCTCAAGCAGTTTGACCATGTCCTGCTTAATGATGTGCCACCTTTTGACCGCTTGAACCCGTCGGCGGAGAACATCGCCGTTGCCATCTATCAGGAGCTAAAGCCTGTTCTTGGCACGGCATCTGTCAGCCTTAAAAAGGTGGAGGTCTGGGAATCACCGGATAGCTCAGCCAGCTATATTCCCGATTAAGGCTCTTTTTTGGGCGGCAGGAGGTTGGGGATACAGTTCTGAATGGGGTATCTTACCCCGCATTTTGGGCAGAATAGCGAGCCGGTGACTATCTCCTCGTCCTTTTTCTCACTTACCGTAAGGTCTAACTTCCCTTTGCACACCGGGCAGGCAAGGATTTCCATCAGCCTGGGTTTCATGGCTGAATTATAGCACAATGTAAGCGTCCGTAACATCCATAGCGCATTTTGTTGGATGATACATCTGACTGTTATTGCGAAGCGACGTGGCAATCCGTCTCTTCCCATTGCGGGGAACGGAATCGCTTGTGCTAAAGCTTCGCATGACAATTCAAATTCAACCTCTTATAACGATACCGAAGGCTAGAATCTGGACTTCAGTGTGGTAGAATTGAAACATTAGACTATATTCCACAGCTTATCTAAGAGGGTGAGTATGTTGAGCGAAGAAAAAGAGACTCTGGCGGCGCTTAGACAGGCTATCCAGCTTGAGGTTGAAGGTAAGGAATATTACCTTAAGGCGAGTCGGGAGAGTGGGAACGATTTCGGCAGGAAGCTTCTGGAAACGCTTGCCCAAGAAGAAGACAGCCATCGGGCGAGGTTTGAGCTGATATTTGATGCCGTGAGGCAGAAGAAGGGGTGGCGAATAGCCGGATTTGATGGCGGTAAAAAGCTCAAAGCCCTGTTTGATGATGTTCTTGGGTCACAAGAGACAAAATTAACCATAAAACCCGGTGGCACTGAAGTGGAAGCGGTGGAATTCGCCATCGGGCTGGAAAACAAGACCTATGACTTTTACAAGGCTGAGAGCGGTAAGACCGGCTATGCTGCCCTCTGTGAGTTCTATCAAGCCCTGATGGTTGAGGAGAATCGGCATCGGCTGGCTCTCCTTGACTATCTTGAGTATCTGAAAAACCCGGCTGGCTGGTTCGTGGCTAAGGAACACCCTTCTCTCGACGGTGCCTAGATGCGGCTCCGCTTAGAGCTAGAATGAAAGGTAAAATCCCTTATGAAAGGATGTGATGGTGATGCTTGAGGTTCAGGATTTAAATGTGGCAGTAGATGGGAAGCAAATCCTTTATGATGTTAGCCTCAGTGTCGAGACTGGAGAAACCAATGTCCTCTTCGGACCTAATGGGAGTGGTAAGACCACCCTGCTCATGACCATTATGGGTTTCCCCAGATACCGGGTAATCTCGGGGCGCATCATTTTTATGGGGCGGGATATCACCAAGTTGTCTCTGGATGAAAGGGCCAGGGCAGGAATAGGGTTATCATTTCAGCGCCCTCCAGTGGTTAGAGGGGTGAAGACCCGGGATATGATGGCGGCTGCTTTAAAACGCCCTAATAGCGAAGAGATGATTAGCAAGCTGGCAGGACGCGCTGACCTGACTGATTTTCTGGACCGGGATATAAACTATGGCTTCTCCGGTGGGGAGATTAAACGTTCTGAGATAATGCAGTTACTTGCTCAGAGACCGAAACTGGTTCTTCTGGATGAGCCAGAATCCGGGGTTGATTTGGTGAATATCGCCCTTATCGGTGAGCTCATTAATGAGCTCCTGGAGAAAGACTGCCCGATACGTGATAGAAGGTGTATGGGACTCATCATCACCCACACCGGTCATATTCTGGATTATGTGGGTGCCCGCACTGGCTATGTGATGGTCGATGGCAGGATATACTGCGAGGGCGACCCACATGAGATGCTGGCTACGATTAAAGAAAAGGGCTACAAGGGGTGTATCACATGCCTAGCGAGGGGGCGCACGAAGTCATGAACAAAGTAAAATCATCGGGAATACGGGGAAAAGCCAAAGCGGCGGCGGCTAAAGTGGCGACAGCGGGGGAGGATATAGATTTATCCCAGTTCACTAGTGAGACCGAATCTCTGCCTTATCAGTCTGACCCTACCCAGTTGCCAACCCAGACCAAGGAGCGGATGCTGGGGGTTGGAGTGATGCTGGATGATACCAACCGAAGGGCAGGCACCTATATCCAGGTAGATAATAACCCATTGCATTTCTCGGCGACTGAAGAGGGGGTGGAGGTCATGGCGGTAAGCCAGGCTATGGGAAAATACGGCTGGCTGCAAGATTATCTGTGGCAGGCAGTGGCAGTGGATACTGATAAGTATACGGCTAATGTAGAACTGGGGCAGTATGACGGTTATTTCGTGAGAACCCTGCCCGGGGCTAAGACCACTTTACCGGTTCAGGCGTGTCTCTATCTGGCTAAAGCACGTCTGGCGCAGAAGGTGCATAACATCATCATAGCTGAGGAGGACTCCGAACTCCACATTATAACTGGCTGTGCCACTGCGCTGCGGGAAGAGCCGGGGCTGCACATGGGCGTCTCCGAATTCTACATCAAAAAAGGGGCTAAGGTTACCTTTACCATGATTCATAGCTGGAACCCCAATACTGCGGTTAGACCCCGCACCGGCGCTATCTTGGAGGAAAATTCCCTCTTCCTCAGCAATTATGTGCTCATGAAGCCGGTGCGCTCTCTTCAGATGAGTCCGCTGGCGCGCTGTGTGGGGGAGAATGCGGTGGTGCGTTTTAATAGTATACTCACGGCGGCTAGCGGCACTTCCCTTGATGTTGGCTCTAGGGTGATTTTGGGGGCTAGAGGGGCGCGGACTGAGATAGTTGCCCGTGCTATCACTACGGGAGGTAACATTATCGCTAGAGGCTATATTGAGGGCAGTGCCCCTGAGGTCAAGGGGCATCTGGAGTGCCGCGGGCTGATTCTGGCCGAAAAAGGTATGATTCATGCCATTCCCGAACTCAAGGGTAGTCTTGCCGGAGTTGACCTCTCCCATGAGGCTGCGGTGGGCAAGATTAACGAGGAAGAGGTGGAGTACCTCATGGCTAGGGGGCTTACCCGTGGCGAAGCGACCGCTGCCATTGTGCGCGGCTTCCTCAGAGTAGATATTGAGGGGCTGCCCCCTATGTTGAACGCCGAGCTGATGAAAGCGATTGCCGCCAGCGAGAAGGAGCTGATGTAGGCATCTCGGGTTTTGGGAAGCTGAGTATGATTTTTCTCCTCTGAGTTCTGTGATATTGCTTAATATATGGGCAGTGTTGATGAATTGACGATATGCTCGCTGGCATAAAGAGCCAAAAGTATAACAATTTTCATTCATTTTATCAGAAACCACTCTCAGCATGGGTTTCAGTATGGTATATTAATAGTTAAGGAGGTGAGATTTTGAGCAAATACCGCTGTAGTGTCTGCGGCTACATCTACGACCCGGCAAAGGGCGACCCCAATAACGGGGTGAAGCCGGGGACGCCGTTCGAGAAGATACCTGACTCCTGGGTCTGTCCAGAGTGCGGGGTCGACAAGAGTTTCTTTGAGAAGGTAGAGGGCTAAGATGATTGGAAATCTAACACCGGAGCAGCTAACCGGCATATTCGAGGCTATCCCGGTTGAAGTATCTTTTGTTGATGAGAACGATTTGGTCAGGTTCTGGAACAAGCATGAGACCAGGCTCTTCAGAAGACCTGTGGGAGTGTTAGGTAAGTCTGTCCAGAACTGCCACCCCAAAGACAGCGTGGACAGGGTGAACCAGATACTCAGCGATTTTAAAGCGGGTAAACGGAATGTCGCCGAGTTCTGGATTAATCTCAAGGGAGGCATGGTCTATATTCGCTATTTCCCGGTGCGAGACAAATCGGGTAAGTATTTGGGAACGCTAGAGGTAACCCAGGACATCACTAACATCAAGAAGCTGGAGGGGGAGAAGAGACTGCTTGATGGCTAGCGGGAATTAGCCAGATGAAGCTCGGAGAAATAAGACTAAATATCTACTCGGTTTGTGTCATTCACCGTCATCGGTTCTAAGGGCTAGCATGGAAGGAGGACTTTAAAACCATTGATAATTTGGCTAATATTATTTATAAGAGGCATAAAGGGCTCGGATTGGCTTAAGGTGGAAGAATGAACAAAGACATTAAGCGGGCGGTTGTTATTGGTGGTATTATCCTAGCTCTGCTGGTGGTGGGTTTTGTGGCGCTCATGGTCTCTGGTCTGGGTTCGGACTTATCCAGGTATCCGTTTGGTGGCGGTGGCTGGGGGATGATGGGTGGATACGGCTGGATGTGGTTCATGCCGCTCTATATGATTGTTTTCTGGGGACTGGTCATCTGGGGAGTGGTCAGTCTTATCCGTGGTCTGGGAGGGGAGCCTACGGAGTCCGATTCAGCGATGGAGTTGCTCAAGCGGCGCTACGCCCGGGGTGAAATCGGCAAGGAGGAGTTTGAGGCGAAGAAGAAAGACCTGATGTAACCACATATTCGGATTACGGTCATTAAATATTATTGGAGGAGTAAAATGGCAAAAAAATTAGAACCGGCGACTAAAGTATCCAAGAAACTCAAGGACCTGCTCAATGAAGCCATTGCCCGGGAGCTTCAGGTGGCTA
>JAZDNC010000085.1:0-4960 GCA_043800335.1 Chloroflexota bacterium | reverse complement strand
TCGGTGGCTGACGCCGTCTTTCTGGTGGACAACCAGAGGTATGTGTCGAAGGACTTCTCTCTGGCGAACAACATGGCGAAGATAAACGCCATGATTGTCGAGCCTTTCTACAATGTGCTCTGTGCTGGTGAAGAGAAGAAGAGTAAATATGTTGGTGCTAAGACCCTTGATGCAGGGGACATCATGGCGACGCTGAGTGGCTGGACGGTGATTGGCTATGGGGAGTCCCACACCCCCCTGATGTGGCTTCCCTTCCAGAAGTCGCGCCACTTCCTGGCCAAGAGCAAGGAAGTCAACAAGGGTCTTCAGAGTATGGATAAGGCACTGGGTGAGCTTTCTTTGAGCTGTCGTCCTGCCGATGCGGGTAGGGCACTGTATCTTCTCACTGCCCCGTCGCGAGAGATGAACATGAACCTGGTCAAGGATTTGGGTGACTACCTGAGAGACCTGTGTCCCGAGGCGACCATAAGGAGCGGTGACTATCCAAGGGAGAAGGGGCTCTTGAACGTGACCATCATCCTTTCTGAGCTCAAGGAGGTAGAGAAGGTAAGGCGCTATTATGAACGCTCCACTCAGTATATTCCCGAACTACAGAAGCGCAAGGATGAGATTGAAACCAAGCTCAAGGGCATCGACGATGCCGCCAAGGATATTCCCTCTCTACTTTAGTCAGAAGTCCTGAACATCAAAGAATCCCTCTCTTTGGAAAGAAAAGAGAGGGATTTTATTTGGCGTAAGATAATCACTCGCAATTTCATCGCGATACGAAGCGGATGTCACTCTCGGGCTTTAGCCCGCGGCAATCCGTTCCCCATCGGAGTAAAGAGACAGACTCGCTCGCTTCGGCTTGTAACGATAAATCAACTTCACCTCAACTTGGGAAGATACCTCTACAAACTTCCTTCAGCAAAGACCCCAAATAGGGTATAATAAAGCCTCAGATGGCATCTCAGGTTTTCTACCGCAGGTGGCGCCCCCAGAGCCTGTCTCAGGTTGCCGGGCAGGAGGCAGTGACTAGGACACTGCTTAACGCCCTGACTACGGGACGGATTGCCCATGCCTATCTCTTCTGCGGTCCCAGGGGAACGGGTAAGACCTCGACCGGGCGCATTCTGGCTAAGGCGGTGAACTGCCTTAATAACTCTGGTAAAGGTGAGCCCTGCAACAAGTGCGCCATGTGTCAGGCAATCGGCGAGGGCAGGGCGCTGGATGTAATTGAGATAGATGCCGCCTCCAACACCGGCGTGGATAACATCCGGGATTTGAGGGAGAGGGTGGGCTACTCCCCGGCCGAGGCGCGCTACAAGGTCTACATCATTGGCGAAGTCCATATGCTGTCAAACAGCGCCTGTAACGCCCTCTTGAAAACGCTTGAGGAACCACCGCCCCACATCATCTTTGTCCTCGCCACCACCGAGCCACACAAGCTACTACCGACCATCGTCTCCCGCTGTCAGCGCTTTGACTTCCGCCGCATCGCCCAGAAAGATATCATCACCAAGCTTACCGAAATCTGCGGGCACGAGGGCATCAGTATCGGGGAGGATGGCTTGAGATTAATCAGCCGGAGCGCCCAGGGAAGCCTCCGGGATGCCGAGAACATCCTGGAACAGCTGACGACCTACTACGGGCACACCATCGGTCTCAGCCAGGTTGAGGCTCTTCTGGGGATAACCCAGGATGCCCGGGTCAAGGAGTTACTGAGACACATCGTCGCCGCGGACATTCCCGGGGGTATCGCCACCATTAACAGCGTGGCTCAGGACGGGCTGGATTTAAAACAGTTCAACAGGAGTCTGGTCTCCTATCTCAGGGGACTCCTCCTGGCGAAGACGGGAGGAGCGGAGAGCCAGGACTTCAGCCCCGAAGACCTTGCCGAGCTGAAAAGCCTGGCGGACAAAGCCACCCTGCCCCAGATACTGTGCGCCCTCAGGATTTTCGGCGGGCTTGAGTTTACCCCTGACGGCTACTCGGCACTGCCCCTGGAGATGGCTTTTATTGACGCCACCGTGAAGCCGGAGGAGAAAGAAACCAGACCGCCGGCTGAAGCTAAGCCTAAAGTTGAGCCGGTTAAACCGGTGCGGGCTGAGGCTAAGCCGGTAAACAAGGTCGTCTTTGGGGCAAAAAAAGTCGAACCCGAGGCGAAGAGGGCTGAGACGGTAGCCCCGAGACCGGCTCCTGCGCCACCGCCAAGGGCACCAGTTCCCCAGAGTGTCCCCCCGGCACTGGCAACGGGTAGCGAGCTGGAGAGACTCCAGGCGAACTGGCGTCAGATTCTGGCTCAGGCGCCACCGGACATCTCCCGGGCGCCTGCGGTCGCCATACTCCGCTCCGCCGGGGTAAGACCGGTTACGATTGAGGGCGACAGCGTGGTTCTCGCCTTCAGATTCCCCATCCATATGGAAAAGGTGTCCGGGGCGGAAAACCAGAAGATTGTAGAGAAGCTAATCAGCGGTTACCTGGGACGTCCCGTAAAGGTGCGCTGTGTCCATGAGCCGGAAGCCAACCATCTGGTTCAGGAGGCGCAGAAGCTGGGTGCCCAGATTACCAGCGTGGAGGAAAAATGAAATTTCCCAATCTGAATCAGGCACGGGAGCTTAAAGCCAGGCTGGACAAGCTGCACCAGATACAGAAGGCACTGAGCGACATAGTGATTGAAGCTGATGCCGGCAGGGGCGCGGTCAGGGTCACCATGAACGGGCAGATGCAGCTCAAGTCGGTCAAGATTGCGCCCGAGCTGGTAAGTCCCGACAAAGCCAAAAATCTGGAGGAGCTGGTGCAAAAAGCGGTGAACGACGCTATTGATAAGACGCGTAAAGAAGCGACCAAAGAGCTTAAGGAGCTTGCCGGTGGCAATATCCCGGGACTATTCTAGCGAAGAGGCATGGACTTGAACCAGGAAGCGAAAAGTAACGCCATCGTCAACCTTACCGAGGTGCTGAGGCATCTCCCCGGTCTTGGCCCCAAGAGCGCCCAGCGCATCACCTACCACCTGCTGCGGGCGCCGGAGAGCGAGGTGAACCGGCTGGTTCAGGCGCTCTGTGAGTTGAAGCAAAAGATAAAGCTCTGTTCCAGTTGCTTTAATGTCACCGATACCGACCCCTGTCCCATCTGCGATAATCCCGGGCGCGACCACGCCCGGCTCTGTATCGTGGAGCAACCACAGGACATCCTGGCTCTGGAGCACACCGGGGTCTACAAGGGGCTTTACCACGTTCCCCACGGGGCAATCTCACCGACCGAGGGTGTTGGCGCCGACAACATCCGTGTCAAGGAGCTTATGGTGCGGCTTCAGGCGAACCACATCGAGGAGATTATCCTCGCCACCAACACCAACCTTGAGGGGGAGCAGACGGCGATGTATCTGAACCGCCTCATCGCGCCTTTGGGCATCAAAATCACCCGCCTGGCGCGGGGGCTTCCCTTCGGCACCGAGCTTGAATATGCCGATGATGTCACCCTGACACGGGCAATCGAAGAAAGGCAGAAGTTCTAGAGTAGTCCAATATTTCAGAGGAGAACATTAATATGAGTAGTGACCATGCCCATTTCAAATACAGTGTAACTGTGAGAACAAATGATGTGGCAGTTCTGCATTGTTTAAGGGCACTTTGCCAGTATGCGCAAAGAGAGGGTTCGCGCCAGATAGGTTGGGGCGGCACAAAAGAAAAAGATTGGCAAAACAACCAAAGAAGCGTTACCTTCCGCTTTACCAATCCTGCATATCGCCAAGATTTCCTAAAAGAAGCCAATCGACTTCTTGCAGGTTTATGGACAAAGATAAGTAGTAGTGATAATGATCCTGCTACGCCACAAAGATAATGCTTCTTATAGTAAGAATCTGAATAATTTGTGACGTCCCCAAAGAGACATCTCACAAATGGGGGTACTTGATGGTACGCTGGATTCCAGCTTCCGCTGGAATGACAAGTATGTGTCATTGTCGGGCTTGACCCGACAATCCAGAGCCCGCGGTTGGTAAAAGTATTCATTAGAGAATCAGTGGCTAACCGAGCATACTATGTTTACGTCTTAGCCAGTGGGCGTAACGGCACTCTTTACATCGGCGTGACGAATGACCTCGTCAGGCGTGTCTATGAGCACAAGAACGACCTAGTTCCGGGCTTCACAAGCACTTATCACGTCCATTCATTGGTGTATTTTGAACAGACCAACGAGGTTGAATCGGCATTGAGGCGAGAGAAGCAGCTGAAATCGTGGTATCGGAAATGGAAGCTGACCTTGATAGAAAGTATGAATCCTGAATGGAAAGACCTCTCCGGGGAGTTCCTTGAGTGACGCTGGATGCCAGCTTTCGCTGGAATGACAAATGAGTGTTTCCCTAGGGTATAATGGTTGTCCGGAGGCATTTATGGAAAAACTCAAGGCTGAGGGTGTAATCATCAGCCCGGATACGGAGCGCAAGGTGCGTATCCCGCCGGGCCAGCACGAGACCAAAGAACTACCCGTCCTCCACTACGGTCCCGTGCGCAAGATTGACCCGGCTGAATGGACTTTTCTTATTTCCGGGCAGGTTGGAAAAGAGCGCCTGCTTACCTATAAAGAGTTCACCGCTTTATCTCAGGTCAAAGTCTTCTCCGACATCCACTGCGTCACCGGCTGGTCGCTTCTAAACAACACATGGGAGGGAATTCCCTCAGCCGCGCTGAAAGACCTGGTCAAAATCAAGCCCGAAGCCAAATTCGTTGTCGTGCACGCGGCGGGGGATTTTACCACCAACCTGACTCTCTCTGACTTCTTCCAGGATGATGTCCTCTTCGCCCTGAAATACAATGGCAGTCCCGTTACCCCGGAGCACGGGGCACCGGTGCGATTGGTGGTGCCCCGACTCTACTTCTGGAAGAGCGCCAAGTGGGTGACCGGCGTTGAGTTTACCCAGGAAGATAAGCCGGGCTTCTGGGAGCAGAACGGCTACCACAACCACGGCGACCCCTGGCTT
>JAZDNC010000070.1:0-5525 GCA_043800335.1 Chloroflexota bacterium | reverse complement strand
GCTATTATAAACTAATCTTTCTGAGAAGTCATTAGGACACAATTAGAATTTTTTATTCAGCCCTTGACTTCACTGCTGAAACATAAGAAAATAAGAGCAAATTAGAAAATTTGTTCTAATATATTGCCTGTTTATTTCGCCCCGTCCTTAAAGTATAATTACTCCCTGAGGGCTAAAGGAGGGAGCCATGAAAGTCATTTTCCTCACTGATGTCGAGCGAGTTGGGAAGGTGGGTGAGACCAAAGAGGTCGCCGATGGCTACGCTCGCAACTTCTTAATCCCCCGAAAGCTGGCGGTAGCGGCAAATGCCCAGGCGCTCAACCTGGCGAAGCTGGAATTACAGGCAAAAGCAAGACGGCAGGCGAAGACCGAAGCCGAGATGACTGAACTGGGCAAAATCCTAGAGGGCAAGGAGATTACCCTTAAAGCCAGGGTCGGCGCCGAAGACCGTCTCCACGGGGCGATTACCACTGGCGACATCGCTGCCGGGCTTGATGCCGCCGGTATCAGCGTTGATAAGAGAAAGATTGAGCTTAACGAACCCATCAGCAAAACCGGCAGCTACGAGGTTACCATCCGGCTTGCCAGCGATATTGTGCCCAGAATAAAGGTCAACGTTGTCGGGGAGGCTTAGCCTTGGCTCAGGATAAACTCCCGCCACATGACACCGCTGCCGAGGAGGCGGTGAACGGCTCACTCCTGATTGACGGGGGTGCCATCAATGAGATTGCGGCTTCTCTCAGCCCGAAGGACTTCTTTAACGAGCCCAACCGGCTGGTCTACGACGCCTGTCTCAAGCTCTACCAGCGCGGTGAAGCCCTGAACCAGATAACCGTCGCCCAGGAACTTGACCGTCAGGGCAAGCTCACCACTATCGGCGGGGCAAGCTACCTCTCTCACCTGATTGCCACAGTGCCGACCTCCCTGGACATTCAGCACTACGCCCGCATTGTCTACCGCCTCTCCGTGATGCGTAACCTGATTGCGGCGGCTTCCCAGATTGCCGACATTGGCTACGCCGCCGCGCCTGATACCACCGACTCCCTGGACAGAGCCGAGGACGTCCTCTTCAGATTGCGTCAGGAGAGAGATTACCAGGACTTTACCCACATCAAGACCATCCTGGACAAATATCTGGAGAGCACCGTCGCCACGTCTGAAGCCCCCGCCCAGCCCGGGGTCATCCCCTACGCCAGGAGCGGTTTCAGCCGGCTCGATGAGTTCCTGGGTGGGTTACAGCGCTCCGACCTCATCATCGTCGCCGGCAGACCCAGCATGGGCAAGACCTCTTTCGCCCTGAGCGTCGCCCGGAACGCCGCCGTCAACCAGAAAGCCTGCGTCGCCCTCTTCAGCCTGGAAATGGCAAAGGAACCCCTGGTGCAGCGCATGCTCGCCAGCGAAGCCAACGTCGACTTCGGACGGATAAGACTGGGGCAGCACACTCCGGAAGAAGAGAGAAGAATCATGGAGGCTACCGGCATCCTCTCCGAATCCGACATATATATTGACGACTCGCCCACTCTCAGGACGTTTGAGCTTAGAAGCAAAGCCCGCCGTCTCCAGTTTGAGCGTCGTCTTGACCTCATCATCGTGGACTACCTCCAGCTCATGGCGGGCGACACGAGAACTGACAACCGTGTCCAGGAGATTAGCTACATCTCCCGCTCCCTCAAGGCAATCGCCCGCGAGCTTAAGGTGCCGCTCATCGCTGTTTCCCAGCTCAGCCGGGCGGTGGAGTGGCGCGCCAGCCACAAGCCCCAGCTCGCTGACCTGAGGGAGAGCGGCTCAATCGAGCAGGATGCCGATATCGTCCTCTTTATCTACCGCGACGACTATTATTACAAGACCAGAGAGGAGTGGGAAGCCGAGTTCCCGGACAAGCCCTACCCCGAGGGCATCGCTACCATCATGGTCTCCAAACACCGCAACGGACCAACCGGAGAGATTGACCTCCGCTTTGTCCGCCAGACGGCGCGGTTTGAGGACATCAGGGTAAGCAGTGAACCGAGTTTGCTGTAATGACCGAGTTCAGTGGTTTTCCAGACGATACCAAATACACCTCTCTGCCCAATGTTTTTTTCAGCAGCCTCCTGCCTGAGATTCAGGACATTGCCGAACTCAAGGTGACCCTTTATATCATTCCTATCCTTCATCAGAAGAGAGGCTATCCACGCTATGTCACCCCAGACGAGCTACTTAATAATTTAAGTTTGAGGAAATGCTTTAAGGACACAGCCGAGCTGGATAAAGCCCTGGACATGGCAGTGAAGCGCGGCAGCCTTCTCAAGCTCAGAGGGAATGAGCCGCCGCAGGATTTCTATTTCCTGAATACTAAAGCCGACCGCAAAGCTATCGAAAAAATAAAGCGCGGCGAGCTTCAACTTGCCGGGATTAAGCCATATACCATCTCTCAGCCAGCGCCAATCGAAGATATCTTCACGCTCTATGAAGACAAAATGGGTAAGCTGTTAACGCCGCTTATTGCCGACTGGCTCAAGGAGGCAGATGAGCTTTATCCCCGTAGCTGGATAGCCGATGCTATTGATGAGGCAGTCAAGGTGAATAAACGGAACTGGCAATATGTTGCCCTTATACTGGAGCACTGGCAGACAGAAGGTAAGACCGATGGAGCATATCAGCGATATCCTAAGGCGCCGCCAGACCCCGACAAATACATCCGGGGCAAATACGGACACATCGTCCAGCGCTAGAGAAGTGACCGACACCACCTGTCCTATCTGTAATGGTGCGGGTTTCATCTACGCCGATGTCAAGGCGGGACACCCCGACTTCGGGCGTGCCCTTCCCTGCCGCTGTCTCAAGACCGAGACCGATAAGGAAGGCGAGTCACGGCTCCTGCGCTACAGTAACCTAGGTGCACTGGCGAGGCTTACCTTCGATCGGCTTAACCCCCAGGGCAAAGGCAAGAACCCGGTAGACCAGGAGGAGTTCCGTGAGGCCTTTAAGGCAGCACAGGAATACGCCCAGAGTCCCAGAGGCTGGTTTGTCATCAGCGGACCGAGCGGCTCGGGTAAGACTAGCCTCGCCGTCGCCATCGCCAACGCCAGGCTGACTCTGGGACAGCCGGCCCTGTACCTTACCGTCCCCGAACTTCTGGAGCGGCTGCGCAGTGCCTTTAGCTCTGACGACGAACCGCGTCAAGATACCTTCCTGGAAAGGGTGCGTGACGCCCCGTTCCTTGTTCTAGACGACCTGGGAGTTCAATCAGGCACGCCCTGGGCGAAGGAGAAGATTGACCTTTTGGTGAACCACCGCTTTGTAAACGAGCTACCCACGGTGGTTGTCACCGCTGTTCCCATCGAAGAGCTGGGGGACAGGCTGAGCACCCGCCTCACCAATCCCGAGCTGTGTCACACCTATACCATCGGTAGCAAGCAGTCTTCACTCAGCTATGGCTGGGGAAGCGAGTTCACCCGTGAGAAAGAGATGACCTTTGAGAAATTCGACTGGAAGCGGGTCAACCTGCCGTCGGAAAAGCGCGAGAACCTGAAATTTGTCTTTGACGCCGTGGTCGGATTCGCCAGGTCTCCCGATGGCTGGCTCGTGCTTCAGGGGGTCAACGGCTGCGGCAAGACCCATCTCGCCGCATCAATCGCCAACTACCGCTACCGGGAGAAAAAGCCGGCGCTCTTCATCGTGGTGCCCGACTTTCTCGACCACCTGCGCTCCACCTTCAGCCCGGAGAGCGCCGTGACTTATGATGAGCTCTTTGAAAGCGTCAAAAAGACCCCGCTCCTGATTCTGGATGACTTCGCTGAAGAGTCATCAACCCCGTGGGCACAGGAGAAGCTCTATCAGGTTATCAACTACCGCTACAACTCTCGCCTGGCTACGGTTGTCACCACCTCGAAGTCACTGGAGGAGATTGATGACCGGATAAGCTCCCGCCTCGCCGACGCCAGTATCAGCACCGTCCTGAACATCACGGCGCCGGACTACCGTTCTGACCACCGCCCCACTCTGCGCAGCCGTAAAAGGTAACGGGGAAGCGCACCGCAAGCGGGGCGGACGTAGTTCTCCAGACCGTAATTTCGGATTCTCGCCTTAGGTTCGGAGTGATAGTCCACCCAGCCGAATCGAACGATGCTGCCGTAGGGCTGAACTTGCATCGGCGAAGCTTATCTAGTAAAATTGGGGAGTTTTATCGAGAACTTATATGGCTAGTTCAGTGCTTAATCTGCCGGTGCTGGTCTTAAACCAGAACTACGAGCCCCTGAACATCTGCCGTACCCCCAGGGCGCTGATGCTGATTTACCGCGGCAAGGCGGAGATGCTTGAGAACGGGGTCGGTTTTGTGCACACGGCAAGTCTGGTGTTCCCCCTCCCCTCCGTCATCAAGCTGATTTACCAGATTAAGCGCCCCCGCCCGGAGCCGAAGCTGAACCGGCTGGAAATCTTCGACCGTGACCGCTACACCTGCCAGTACTGTGGCAAAGAGACCCGGGAGCTTACCATCGACCATGTCGTCCCGCGCCGCCAGGGCGGTCCGCACTCCTGGGAGAATCTGGTCAGCGCCTGTATACCCTGCAACCGCCGTAAGGCGGGGCGAACCCCGGAGCAGGCGAGTATGAAGCTAATCCGCCGCCCGCAAAAACCACGGAGCAACGGTCATTTCGGCATCCCGCGGCAGTATCGCGAGGCGCGTGCCGACTGGCGCAAGTACCTGCCCCAGTCTTAACCGGAGGGCGATTCCTCAACCGGTGGTTTCTCGGCTTTCTCCGCCTTTTCCGCCTGGGGTGGCTTGAGCTCGACCTCAAAGGTAATTTCCTTCAGGGGCAGTTCAATCTGTACGCCGGTCTCAAGCTCGACCAGAGCGGTCTCTTTAAGCACATTAGTATCAACGACACGGGCGAAACCCGTCGCCGTGCTTACCCTCTGCCCCACCCGGGGCATCTTATCTTTCTGGGTGCGGTAAAGCTCAGATTCGTAACCCAGACAGCAGAGGAGCCGCCCGCAGCTGCCGGAGATGCGTGCCGGATTAAGGGGCAGGCTCTGCTCCTTAGCCATCTTAATTGAGACCGGGCTGAACTCCCTAAGGAAGCTGACACAGCAGAGGGGGCGCCCGCAGCGCCCGCAGTCGCCGATGAGCTTGGCTTCGTCCCGGGAGCCAACCTGTCTCAGCTCGACCCGTGTCCGGAAGAGCCCGACCAACTCCCTGACCAGCTTGCGGAAGTCAACCCTCTCCTCGGCGCTGAAGAAGAAGGTGAGGTGGTTACCATCAAAGCTGTACTCAGCCGAGAGCAGCTTCATGGGCAGTCCCAGCTTCTTGATGAGGTTCTCGCACTCGCTGAAAGCCGCCTTCTCTTTGTCCTTGAACTCCTTAGCCAGGGCAAAGTCCCTCTCTTCAGCCCGGCGCACCGTTTTCTTGAGTGGCTCCTCAAGCTCCGCCACCGGCACCTCCTCCGGGGGAATCAACACCCCCCCCCGGTCGTGCCCCCGGCTGGTAGCGCCGGTGGGCCGGTCACCAAGCGTGAGCTCCAACGCCCCGGGGGCGGAGGCGGAGA
>JAZDNC010000057.1:0-13012 GCA_043800335.1 Chloroflexota bacterium | reverse complement strand
GTTCTTCAACCACTTCTATGTGCGCAAGGTCATGCTGGTCAGGTTCGCCACCGCCTTTGTCATTATGCCCGGCGGGTTGGGGACTCTGGATGAGCTGACCGAGGTCCTGAACCTCATCCAGACGCAGAAGATTAAGCCCTTCCCGGTCGTGCTCTTCAACTCCGAATACTGGCAGGGATTTCTGGACTGGCTGGAGAAGCAGACCCTCGCCCACGGCAACATCTCAGCGTCGGATTTGGATTTACTGCGGCTCAGTGATGACCCCAAAGAGGTTACGGAGATTGTAAAGAGCTGGTACATCAGGCAGGCTATTACCGGGCACCGCGCCGTCAGATGAAGATTACCTTCTACGGCGGGGTTAGGGGCGTCACCGGCTCAAAACACCTCTTAGAAATAGCGCAGCAAAAACTCCTCCTTGAGTGCGGTCTCTTCCAGGGACGACGCAAGGACACCTACGAGCGCAACCTGAACTTCCCTTTCGACCCTGAAGGCGTGAACGCCCTGATTATCTCTCACGCCCACATGGACCATCTGGGCAACCTGCCCAACCTGGTAAAAAAGGGTTCCCGGGGCGAAATCCACTGCACCCTGGCTACCGCCGACCTTGCGCCAATCATGCTCTATGACTCCGCCAAGATTAATGAGAGTGATGTGGCTCATGTCAACGAACTGAGAAAAAAAGTCGGCGAACCACCGATTCTGCCCCTCTACACCAGTGACGACGTGCCTCCGGTTCTCCCGCTGCTTCACGGACACGGTTACAACCAGCCTTTCAGTGTTTTTCCCGGCACCCGGGCGACCTTCTTTGATGCCGGACATCTTATGGGTTCCGCCATAACCCTGCTTGATATAGACGAACCCGGTAGAAAGATTACTTTATGCTACACCGGTGACCTGGGGCGGAAGCACCGCCCATCATCCGTGACCCGGTGGAGCTTGCCGGCGCCGATGTGCTCATCATCGAAAGCACCTATGGCAACAGGCTGCACCCGGACATCAGGGAGGCTGAGGACAGGCTGGCTGCCATCATCAACGAGACCGTAAAAAGGGGCGGGCGTGTCATTATCCCCGCCTTTGCCCTGGGTAGAACCCAGGACCTCCTCTACACCCTGAGCCAGCTCAAGGTCAAGGGCAAGATAGCCGACATCCCCGTCTACGTGGACAGTCCCCTCGCTACCAACGCCACCGAGATTTTCCGAAAACATTTGGAGTGCTTTGATGCGGAGACTAGGGCGCTCTGCCAGACCGAAGACCCCTTCGGCTTCAGCCGATTGCGTTACATCCGCTCGGCGGATGAATCAAAGAAACTCAACGAGCTTCAGGGCTCCATGATAATCATCGGCGGCTCGGGGATGGCGGAGGCCGGCAGAATCCTGCACCATCTGAAGAACAATATCGGCGACCCGCACAACACCGTCCTCATCGTCGGCTGGCAGGCGGATAACACCCTGGGACGTAAGATTCAGGAGGGGTGGGAGAGTGTGCCCATCTACGGGGAGAGATATAAGCTCAGGGCGCAGGTAGCGGTCTTCAACGAGTTCAGCGGTCACGCCGATAAGAATGACCTTGTCGGGTGGGTGAGCAAGGGTAAATGGCGCAAGATTTTCGTGGTGCACGGGGAAGAGAAAGCATCGTTATCTCTAGCCGAAGCCCTGAGAGAAACCGGCTACACCGATGTAGTGGTGCCGGAGGTGGGGGAAGGGTTTACGTTGTAGCTCGCCGACGTCATCAGTACCGTCCTGAACAGATTGAAGCTGAATTGTCATTGCGAGCCGAAGACGAAGCAATCCGTAAATCCACATCGGCATGAAGGGACGGATTGCTTCGGGCTAAAGCCCTCGCAATGACACCGACCAAGAAGCGGTCTGTGGGACTCGCTCCCTGATGTTATCTACCCTTTCTCTTTCTGGCTCCGCCGGAGCCTCACGTGCACACGGTAGGTTCAGTTGTCCATCACCACCAGAAGCCCGGCGTCCCGCGCTTTCTTAGCCGCCGCTTCGTGGACGACCCCGTCCTGCATCCAGATGGCCTTTGCTTTAATCTTGATAGCCTCGTCAACGATGGGCGGGACCTCCTCCGAGCGGCGGAAGATTTCCACCGTGTCCACCGGCTCCGGAATGCCCGAGAGGCAGGAGTAGCACTTCTCGCCCAAGACCTCGGTGGCGTTCGGGTTCACCGGGATGATGCGGTAGCCCTGCTCCTTGAGATATTTCGCCACGCCGTGGCTGGGGCGCTCCGGGTTGGGCGAAAGCCCGACCACGGCGATGGTACGAAACTCAAGGATTTCCGTCTCTATACTCATATTAGCCCCCTAGACCTTGGTGAGGGCATTATAGAAGGCTTTCCAGAAGGGGTCAACTATGGGATGTTTAAGCTCTTTCTCTTTGCCTTTCTCGATAAGTACCATGCCCGCCTCGGGCGGGGTCAGCTCACCAACGATGCTAGACTTAATGTCTTTTCTGGCGAGGGCTTTAACGATGGCATCCGCCTTGTGGGGCCGGCAGGTGATGATGAGAGTCCCCTCGCTGATTGACGCATAGGGGTCGATGCCCAGATAGGCGCATATCTCCGGAATACACTCTTCCACCACAATCTTGTCTTTATCCACCCTCACCCCGCACTGAGACGCATGCCCCATTTCGTAGAGGGCGCCCCAGATGCCGCACTCCGTCGCATCGTGCATGGCGGAGACGCCGTTCTCCCTTACGCCGACCGAAGCCGCAATGATGCCATCTTCAACCACCGACATCTTGTAGAAGATTTGCTCCGCTTTTTTGGCAAACTCCCGCCCGAACTGCTTTTCCATCTGCTGGGGCAGCGCCGCCGCAAAGATGCCCACCGCTTCAATCGCCGGGCCCTTGGTGATGATGATTTTGTCCCCGGCTCTCGCCAGCCGCGGGGTAACATATTTCTCCTTGTCCCCGTAGCCGATGATGGTCGCCCCGCCCACCATGGGGTAGTTGCAGTTCTCGTAGCGGGCGGTGTGCCCGGTGATGATAGCCACACCGTACTTGACGCACTCTTTATGGATGGTGTCCCACATGATGGTTAGCTGTTCCCGCGTCATCTTCATTGGCAAATTCAGGTCAACGCAGAAGAACTTGGGGGGCAGGGCACAGGTCACCGAGTCCGAAGCCAGGATGTGGAAGGCGAACCAGGCGGCGCGCTCCCAGCCGTACTCAGGGACGATGAAGATGGGGTCGCTCTTGAACGAGACCGCCTGACCCCCTATCTCGGCGATGCCGACGTCTACCCCGTGCTGGGGCCCCACCAGTATGTCCGGATTCTTCGCCCCGAGGCGGGGGTAGATGACCTGGTTGAAGATTTCCGGGGATATTTTGCCGATATCGGGCATTTCACTCATCTGGTTTTCTCCTTACCGATATATTTTTATCTCTTTATCTTGCGGTAGCGGCGGCTGATTTCAAGCGCCATTCTCGCTACCTCGACCGCATCACCGCCCATGATGATTGAGAGCTGCTCCCTGCCCATGCCCTCGTTTTCGTAGAAGACGCGGGGCGCTCCACCCGAGGTATCAACCAGGTATTTCATCCGCCAGTTTGACCCGCTGTAACCGGGTGGAGGCGGCAGGTTGCGGTCAATCATGCCGAAGCGGAGTTTCCTCTCCGACGCATATTTTTTGAGAAGCTCGATTATCTCTTTATCGCACTTGAAGATAATGGCGGCGTTAATTCCGGGGTCATACTTTCTAAGCTCCAGAATGGTTGCCGCGGTGCGCAGCGACGCCCCAAAAGCAGGCATTCCTGCGGCGCGGGGATAGCCAGCAACCGGCGCTATCCTGCCCTCAACCGCCGCCACGTCTTTCACGGTTTTAGCCCAAACGGGGGCGTAAGCCAGACTCGCTCTTATCTCTGGTATCGCCCGGGCGAAATCACGTGACCGCTCCAGCAGGTGTAGAGCGGTGATAAGATTCCCCAGAACGATTTCTTTATCTTGCTTCCGGCTCATTCTACTGTTTATCCTCCCTTCTATAAGATATGCCGCCTGAAGTTGGTCAACGGCAACAACTTCACCAACCTTCAGATGACCTACTGGCTTACCCTAGCTACGACTTAGTGCAAGCTGTTCAGGCTTTTTTGACTATCTCGGCAGCCAGCTCTGCCGCTTTCTTCCCGGAAAGAAGCATACCACCGAAGATAGCCCCCATACGGGGTAAGCCAAAGACGGCGTTTACCGCCATCCCTGCCACCATCAGCCCTGAATAAACCTCTTTGGTATTGGCAACAATCTCTCTTTCGCCAACCTCAGCCCACATAGATTTTTCACCAAGCAAGCCGCCAGTGGTGGTCCTGAGCTTGGCTCCCACCTTGCGCACAAAGACTTTGCAGACATCAGCATCGTGTCCGGTAGCATCTATCACCACCTTTGACCTGATGGTTATGGGGTCAACATGCAAGTTAGCCATATCCACTGCGGTCCAGAGCAAAACCAGCCCGGTTACCCGGTCATTCTCACGAATCATGACATCCTCAACACTGAACAAATTGAAGATGCGTGTCCCCGCCTTGACACAGTGGGAGCAAAGCGAGGCGACGGTTTCTATGGCATCGGCGACAAAATAGCCTTTCTGGTATTCCTTAACGCTTATTCCGAACTCATCCAGAATTGGCTTGACTTCGGCTTGAAAGACAAGCCGGTTAAACATAATACCGCCACCCCACATGCCGCCGCCAATGCTGAGTCGCTTCTCGAAGATTGCCGTCTTGATTCCCTTCTTAGCGAGGTAGTAGCCCGCTGCCATACCCGAAGGGCCAGCGCCAACAATGGCAACATCCACCTCCATATACTCCATAAGTTCCTTAAAGTAACTTTCGGTGATGGCTCTGGAAATGACAATCTCGTCTATCATGAAAACCTCCTTCTTGGGGAGTCTATCGGATGGGATACCCTGAGGATTCCTGAACGGTAAAGGGGATTGGGGTCGGATAAGCGTTAGACAGAGGGCTTAAGCAACAAAAAAGCCCGAAGAAACCGGGGCTGGCTTTCTTCTGGCTTCATCTGGCTCACTTCCCTACGCTCGCATTACCGAGTTCAGGTTCCAAGGGTTGTCCCTTTGGGACTCTCAGCCTTTCAGCTCCCCTAGTTCCTGGTTAATTTTATAGCACAAAGAAATGTAGGTGTCAACACTTAGCTTCAGGGGCTTATGGTCATTGCGAGGGCTTTAGCCTGTGGCAATCCGTCCCCTGGGTTAAC
Source organism: Chloroflexota bacterium (assembly GCA_043800335.1). GTDB lineage: Bacteria > Chloroflexota > Dehalococcoidia > Dehalococcoidales > JAZDNC01 > JAZDNC01. Next base: position 7,798 of record JAZDNC010000057.1, on the reverse strand, counting down.
GACTAACATTAAAGCCCTCCCTTGACGCCGTCCTCAAAAACAGCCAATATATGACATCATGAGATACCTGTGGGCGTTTATCCTGGCTATCTTCGGCTCGCTCATCGCCAGCTTTCTCAACGTAGTCATTGACCGTCTGCCCGCGGGCGAGTCTATTATCTCGCCCCCTTCCCACTGCGCCAGCTGCCGCAAGCGACTGGCGGTAAAAGACCTGGTTCCCATCCTGAGCTATCTTGTCCTGGGCGGGCGCTGCCGCTACTGCGGGGCACCCGTCCCCAAACGCATTCTACTAATGGAAATAGGCACAGCAGTCCTCTTCGGTCTCCTCTACCTCAACTACGGACTATCCATTGAATTACTCCCTATGCTCTTCTACGGCTCCCTCTTCCTTGCCATCGCCGTTATTGACCTGGAGCACAGTATTATTCCCAATAAGCTCACTTACCCCGGGGCAGTCGTCGCCCTCATTATCACCTCTCTAAACCCCGCTCTCGGACTGAAGAGTGCCCTCATCGGAGGCGCGGTGGGACTTCTAACATTTCTTTTGATAGTGATTCTATCCAGAGGTGGTATGGGTCTGGGGGACGTTAAGCTGGCAACCCTAGTGGGACTGGCGACGGGCTATCCCCAGGTTTTGGTCGCCCTTCTCTTGGCGGTGGTCAGCGGTGGACTGGTCGCCGTAGCGCTTCTCTTAGCCAAGGTAAAGAGGCTGAAAGAGGCGATACCTTTCGGCCCTTTCCTCTGCCTGGGGGCTTTCGTCACTCTCTGGTGGGGGAGCCAGATACTTAGCTGGTATCTCGCTTTTTTCGGGGTCTAAAAACATGCGCTATATTGTTCTGGGGGCGCTGGCTTTCCTTCTGGTTCACCTCATTGACGTGGTCTCATTGTTTTTTAAGAGAGCCAGCCGGCTCAAGCTTTACGTCTGGGTGCTTGCCAGCGGTTTGCTCATCTATGCGGTTACCGGGACAAGCCTGCACCCGGGGAAATTCTCCTTACCCGCCTGGACGAGTTGGCTCGGCTGGGCGCTTTTCCTTCCCGCCCTTCTTCTATTTCTTTACTCCCTGTTTGTCAACCTCCCTTTCCGCAAGACCTATCTCGACACTAAAAGCGAACAATTAATCAAGGTCTCCCTTTATGCCCTGGTGCGGCACCCCGGTGTGTATTTCTCTTTTCTGACTCTAATTTCACTTATCCTAGTCTCACATTCAAGACTCCTCCTGACCGCCACTCTGCTCTGGGAAGGTCTCGACCTACTTTTAATCTTCGTTGACGATTACTACACATTCAGCCGCATGTTCCCGGGATATGATGATTACCGCCGGGAAACGCCGCTGCTGATACCAAGTCGGAAAAGCCTCCGTTCCTTCCTGGATTCAACAGGCAAAAGATAGACTTAGCCTGATGTCGAGTCACCCTCAAGAGTTATAACCCCTGAGCTTGTCCTGCCTATTCACGATACCCTGGAAAAGTTAAGGGCAGAAAAATAAGGGTCAAGTCAAACCTGCTTTTATATTCTCCCTGACTCTTCTATTCCCTCGCTTGAATGCCTGCCAGAGCCTATTGACAGGAGACAAATTATAGCTTAAGCTACAAGCCCCCAGGTTAACCCATAAACATCTGGATTTAAACAAGCGAGGAGAGAATAATGATGTAAAAATCAGATTTGGAATAGATTGATTAGGAAGCGCTGAAATACCGCCTGTAATTTGGTCACTTGGGCAGTATGGAGCTAGTAGTGAAACCGACCTTAAGTTCACAGGTCGGTTTTTTTGTAGAAGAAAAGTCTTAAACAACTAAACCCATAAACCGGACAAAGGATGTCAGGCATGGCAAGACCAAAAGGCAGTAAGAGCAAGACCACCGCAGGCTACAAAGCCAGGACGCGCAAGGTAAAGCGCAAGTACGGCAAAGACGCCTTCCAGCGGTGGGGGAAAATGGGCGGCAACCCGATTTTGCTCCGAAGTAAGTCGGAGGTAAGAGCATGAGATGACTCTACAATTTGAACCCATGATAGATAAGAGCTGGTGGAGAGGAGGAGAAAGTATGCAGAAGTCGATTAAAAGCCGCTAACTTAGAGGTCATTTCAAACCGTATAAATTTAAGTTAAGGAGGAAATCTAAAATGGTTCTGGAACAACTTATCAGAGAAGCCAAACAAACGTCTGGAGCGACCAAAAACAAAGGAGGAGAGCCCAAAATGAGTGAACTGGGTAACATGTTCAAAGAGGGGAGATACGAAGAGCTGTGGCAGCGCTGCTGTAGCTTTATCGACCTCTCCCTCACCGACTTCATGCTCATCCAGAGACGTCTGCTGCGGGAGCAGATTGAGTTCCTTGGTGGTTGTGAGCTAGGTCAGGCTATCATGCGGGGGAAGAACCCCAGCAGCCTGGAGGAGTTCCGCCAGATGGTACCTCTCACCACCTACGACGACTATGCCCCCTACCTGCTTGAGAAGCGGGAGGACTCACTGCCCCAGAAGCCGGTGCTGTGGCACTGCACCTCCGGGAAGTCAGGAGCGTACGACTACCGCTGGCTACCGGTAACCGCCGACCAGCTTGAGGAAATCGAACCCCTCATCTTCGCCCTCCTGGTCTTCTCCAGTTCTGAGGCGAGAAAGTCGTTCAGGCTTCAGCCCAAAGATAAGGTCCTCTACGGCATGGCACCCCCGCCTTACGCCACCGGCACCATGACCCGCGCCTTCCCCTACCAGAACTTCCGGCTTATGCCGGCGATTGACGAGGCGGAAACAATGTCCTTTGATGAGAGGATGAGGCTCGGCTTCTACCTCTCACTGAGCGAAGGTCTGGATTTCTGTCTCTCCATGTCCAGCGTGGCTTACGCCATTGGTCGGCGCTTCAGCCAGAAGGGTCGCCAGACCAACCTCAAGGAACTCCTGAGAAGACCGAAGGCGCTCTACCGGCTGGGGAGAGGAATGGTCAGGAGCAAGTTAGCCCACCGGGCGCTCCTGCCCAGGGACATCTGGTCGCCCAAGGGACTCATCACCTACGGCATTGACGGCTCGGTCTACCGGGAGAAAATCAAGGAGATGTGGGGCAGGTACCCCCTGGACTTCCATGGCTGCACCGAGGCGGTCATCATCGCCATGCAGACCTGGGACTATCAGGGGATGACCTTCGTCCCCAACCTCAACTTCTTTGAGTTCATCCCCGAAGAAGAAAGCCTCATGTCCCAGCAAGACCCCAGCTACCAGCCAGAGACACTGCTCCTGGACGAGCTAAAGCCGGGGAACTACGAACTGGTCATCACTAACTTCCACGGCGGACCCCTGGTAAGATACCGGCTGGGGCATCTCATCAAAATCACCGCGCTCAGGAACGAGCGACTGAATATAGACATCCCGCAGATGGTCTTCCTTACCCGGATTGACGACCAGGTTGACGTCGCTGGCTTCACCAGGCTCTCGGAGAAGGTCATCTGGCAAGCCCTCGAAAATACCGGCGTGAGCTATGTCGACTGGACGGTGCGCAAGGAAATTAGGGGGGATAAACCCGTGCTCCACCTCTATGTTGAGGGTAGAGAGAACGGTTACCACAATCCACAGGAACTGGCTCTCGCGGTTCATGAGGAACTGAAGAAACTGGATACCCCTTATGCCGACATGGAGCAGTTCACCGGGCTCATGCCCCTTCAGGTAACACTACTGCCCGAGGGTGCCTTCCGGGCATATCAGGAGCACCAGCGCGGGCTCGGGGCAGAGCTGAGTCAGCTCAAGCCACCTCACCTTAACCCGTCTCAGGAAATTATAGACTACCTGATGAGCCCGCTAGCCGCGGGGATTTCAGGAGAAAGGGAGAAAGTCGCCGCCGACTAAACTGAGAAAAAAGTACCAGGTAAGAATGTGTCTCACCTAAGAGACACACTCGGGGCGACGCGCTAAAGCTTTGCCGGGAGGATAACATTTTGTTCTGGCTGGCGTTATGTGAGACGCGGAGTACAGATTCCTCGCTTTGACTCATGATGACCATCCAAATCTTATCCCCCAAAAGTAAGGCTTGACAGTGGCTTGAGCCTAATACATAATGTTGTAACACGCAGTCGAAACCCTCTGAAGCATGACTAAGACACTCATGTATATCTGGATACTGGCACCTCTGGTTAGCTGTCTCAGCTACATTCTGCTCTGCGCTTTCGCTCTGCAGTCTATCGGTAAGGCAGAGACCCAGAAGCAAGCGGGCAGGGTGTTTGTGGCTTATCTCCTGACGGCAGCCACCTGGAGCTTCACCTCGTTCATGCTTCATCTGAACGCCTTCCCGCAGCAAGCCCTCTTCTGGAACGAACTTCTCACCGTCGCCCTGGTGGCGACTTTGCTCATCTATTTTCACTTCATCCACGACTATGTCAACCGGAGACCGAGGCTAGGACTATATTTAGGCTATACCGGACTCATCGTCCTGGGCCTGCTCAGCTTCCGGGGATATATTGTCAAGTACTCTTATGTCATCAACGGCAGACTCTATCACAGCCTGGGCATCGCCCTCTATTTCATCGGGGCTTTCTGTCTTGTCTATGTTATCGCCATAATCCTGTTTCTAATCCAGCGCTACCGCAGAGCAATCGACCCGGTGGAACGTAACCGCTTCATGTACCTCGTGCTTGGCTGGAGTATCCTGGTCACTTTAACCTACACCAACCTTTTCCCGCCCCTTGACGCCTTTCCGCTCGACCACGTCGGTAACCTGGCTAACGCCGTCATCATCGCTTACGCCATCTCACGGTATAACCTTCTTGACATCAAGTTCGTGGTACGCCGGGGTCTCACCTACGTCTCGCTCCTGGCGGCGCTGATTCTGGTCTATATCGGCGCCATCTTTCTGGGCTATAAACTTCTCGCCTCCCAGCCGGCGCTGAGCGTGGTCGTCCTGGCGACGGTGGTTGCCCTCCTCATCACCGTCATGGCGACACCCTTGAGACTGGCGATTCAGGAGGGAGTCGACAAGCTTTTCTACCGCGAGACCTATAGCGCCCGACGCAGGCTCTTCGGACTCCGCGACCGGATGTCAAATATCCTTGACACAGCAGAACTCGCCCGAGAAATCCTGCCCGCCGTTACCAAAGCCCTCCGTATCGCCGAGGCAAGACTACTACTTCAGGGCACAGACTCCACCGACTTTGCCACCCAGGCTACCTATCCCGAGGTCAAAGGAACATCAGACCAGGAACTCACCTTCAAGTTTGATAACCCGATTGTAGCCTGGCTCGACAAGAAGAGACTGCCTCTCGACACCCAGCAGGTCAAGGCTATCCCGGAGCTAAAGGGGTTATGGCAATCGGAAAAGACAGCCCTCTTCCGCTCCGAGGTCGGAATGCTTTATCCCATCAGCAGCCACGGCAAGCTGATTGGCATTTTGGCTCTGGGTAAGAAGGAACAGCGCAAACACGCCTATTCCAACGAAGACCTAGAGCTGGTGCGCTCGGTCGCCGTACAGGCCGGGGTCATCATTGAGAACGCCCAGCTTTACTCACAGGCGACATTCAGGGCGAACCGGGACTGGCTCACCAGCCTGAACAATCACCGCAACTTTCACGAGCGCCTGGAGCAGGAGATTAGCCGCAGTTCCCGCTTCGGCAAGGTTTTTTCTCTCACCATGATAGACCTGGACCTCTTCAAGTCCTACAATGACCTTTTCGGGCACCTGGCCGGGGACGAGGTCCTACGGATAGTTGCCAGGACGATTCAGGACTCAATTCGGAACGTCGACCTTGCCTTCCGCTACGGCGGCGAGGAGTTTGCCGTTATTTTACCCGAGACGCGGCTGGAGGACGCCTACCGTGTCGCCGAGCGCATCCGCAAGGCGATTGAAACCGGGACGAGCTCACTACCCATGCAGGTCACGGCTAGCCTAGGAGTTGCCAGCTGGCCGATTGATGGGGTGATGAGAGAAGAGCTTATTGCCCGCGCTGACGCCGCTCTCTATCAGGCGAAGGGAAAGGGAAGAAATCAGACCTGCCTATCTTCAGAGGTAAGCCGGTCAGAAATCCAGACCGGTGAAGCCGAACTTGAAGGTAGAAGCAAAGCCCTGAACACAGTTTACGCCCTGGCGGCGACCGTAGACGCCAAAGACCATTACACCTACGGGCATTCCAAGAAGGTTGCCGACTATGCCGTCGCCATCGCCAGGGAAGTGGGACTCCCGCCACAAAAGATAGCCCTCATCCGTAGCGCCGGTCTTTTGCATGACATCGGTAAAATCAGCATCCCTGACTCCGTCCTCAAGAAAAAAGAGCCTCTCACCGAGAGGGAATGGCTCCCCGTCAAAGACCACCCGAGGTTGGGGGTCGAGATACTGCGACACATCCCCGAACTGGGGGGGTGCCTCCCCGCCGTCATGCACCACCACGAGCGTTACGACGGCAGCGGCTACCCCGCCGGACTCAAAGGTACGGCTATTCCCCTTGAAGCCAGGATTCTGGCGCTCGCTGATGCCTACGAAGCCATCACCTCACCGCGCCACTACCACGAACAGCTCCCCTTTGACCAGGGACTGAGTGAACTCAGACGCTGCAGCGGCACCCAGTTTGACCCCGAGCTGGTGAAGGTCCTTCTCAGGATTATCGAGAAGGGTGGCTTGAAGCCGACCGAAGCTACCTAGACCTTCTCTCCCGAATTGTCCTGAGCGTCAGCGGGAAAATAAAGCCACAGCTTGCCAGAGCGAATGCCGAAGCCAGAACAAAGACCCGGGCGAGTCCCATCCTGTCTGCCACTAGCCCCATCAGCGTTGCCGAGAAAGAACCCAGTCCGAAGTTCAGAAAGAAGTAGGTGCCGAAAATAAGCCCGCGCTGACTCTGGGGACTATAGTCAGCCACCAGACTGTTATAGACGGGCTGTCCCATGAAGTGCAAGAAGGCGTAAATCGCGGCGATGACAATCAATGTCAGCCCCTGGCTGGTACCAATCAAGAGGAGAAAGGGTACCCCGAGAAGATTAATCAGAACCCCGAGCGTCTCGTGGCTCACACGCTCCGCCAGATAGCCGGCTAAAAGCTGCCCCACCACTCCGAAGAGGAGAACGAAGGTTGAGACATAACCGGTAAAGAGCTGCGGGTCAAGTGATGGCAAGACCCTATCTCTCTGCTGGGCGAGGTAGGCGGGCATAAAGGTGACCAGGCTCCGGTAGACAAAAGCCAGCATCACCTGAGCCGAAAAAAGAAAGGCGAGGGGTAGCCGGTAGGGCTTGAGGCTTGCTTTTTCTTTCTGCCCTGATTCAACCGGGTTGGCTGGCTCAGGCTCCGCCTCACCCTGCCGCACCAAATAAATGAGAAGCGCCAGAATGAGCGGCGGGATGGCAAAGATAAGATAGCTCGCTCGCCAGCTCAGGAGATAGGCGATTCCTCCCGCCATGAGCGGTCCCAGGGCAATCCCCAGATTGCCACCCACTCCCTGGTAGCCGAAGCCGAGACTGCGCCGGCTCACCGCCCGGCTGATGTAGCTCGTCCCCGTCGGGTGGTAGATACCGAGCATGAGACCCAGAAAGAAGAGCGCTACCCCGAGAAGATAGGTGTTGGGGGCTAAGCCCACAAAGGCGGCGGCGATGGCTGTCCCAAGACAGCAGACGATAAGCAGTCTTTTGGGGTCAGTCCGGTCGGCGAGAAGCCCGAAAGGGAGTGCCGAGAGACCGAAGGTAAAGCCAAAGACATTCGCCAGAAGCCCCAGGACGGTGAAGGTAACACCCAGCTCTTTGGCGATGCTCACCAGCACGGCACCGTAGGTAAGCTCCAGCACATGGACTATGCCGTGACAGGCTGCGGTATAGATTATGACCTGCTTTTCGTAGGTTTTCG
>JAZDNC010000050.1:0-2049 GCA_043800335.1 Chloroflexota bacterium | reverse complement strand
CTCACTCTAACTCTCTCCCACAAGGGGCGAGAGGACTTTGATTGTTTAGAGATTTTTGCAACTATGTACCAGCTTGGGTTAAATGGGGAAAAACTTGCCCCCTTCTCTCGAAGCTTGTCGTCCCTATTTATCGGGACTAATTGCTTATGGCTCTCCCTTTCTCCTATAAATTAGGCTTTGACTTGTGATTTTTCACAGGCTCTGTATTAAGTTATAACACAGAAATTGAATGTCGGTGGAAAAAAGAAGGGGGCAATTCTGCCCCCTTCGACGGTTGTTTAGTGAGGCTTAAACTACCTCACCTAATCTATTTTGAGCTGTTGGCGGTTAGCTTTTCAATCACCGCATCAGCCACCTGAGAAGTACCGACAGGTTTATAATTTTCGGGTTTCATGTCATAGGTAACATTCTTGCCTTCGGCGATGACGGCGGCTATCGCCTTCTCTAGCCGCGTTGCCGCCCTGGTTTCACCCAGGTAACGCAGCATCATCACACCTGAGAGCATGGTGGACATGGGATTTACCTTGTTTTGACCGGCGTACTTGGGTGCACTGCCGTGCGTCGGCTCAAAGACAGCGATGCCTTCGCCGATATTGGCTCCCGGAGCGATTCCCAGCCCACCCACCAGCCCGGCGCACAAGTCGGAAACGATGTCCCCGTAGAGATTGGGCAACACCAGCACGTCGAACTGCGCCGGATTGCGCACCAACTGCATACACAGGTTGTCAACTATCAGGTTATCAAACGCGATATCCGTGTAGCCGCTGGAGACGTCTTTAGCCACCGCCAGGAACAACCCGTCCGAGTATTTCATGATGTTAGCCTTGTGGACGGCGGTAATCTTCTTTCTACCGTTGGCGCGGGCATACTCGAAGGCAAACTTGACGATGCGCCGGCTTCCCGCCTCTGAAATAACCTTAAGGCTGATGCCCGAGTCCTTTCTAATAACGTTGCCCCGGGTGGCAGTCACAACCTTAAGGAGCATCTCAATATCAACGCTGCCTTTCTCGTACTCAATGCCGGCGTAGAGGTCTTCGGTGTTCTCTCTGACCACGACTATGTCCACCTTCTTGAAAGGGGATGACACGCCGTAGTAGAGCTTGCAGGGGCGCAGACAGGCGTAGAGGTCCAGCTCTTTGCGCAGGGCGACGTTCACACTTCTGAATCCGGAACCGATGGGTGTAGTGATAGGTCCTTTCAGGGCGACATGGTTTTTTCGGATAGAATCCAGCACCGATTTAGGGAGGGGTGTGCCGAACTTCTCCAGGACGCTGGCACCGGCTTCAACGCGCTCCCAGCTAAACGAGACGCCGGTTGCCTCCAGCACCCGCCTCGCCGCTTCGGTAACCTCCGGACCGACGCCGTCACCGGGAATTAAAGTAATAGTGTATCCCATTCTCACACCCTAAAATCACCGTATTTTTTAATATAGGGCAATAGACCGCCCTCATCCAGTATGTGTAGCATGACCTTCGGAATTTTGCCAAAGGTGAGCACATGTCCGTTGGTCAGGTCTCTGACCGTCCCTTGCGCCAGGTCAACCTCCAGCTCATCGCCATCATTAATCTGGTCGGTATCGCAGATGAGCACGGGTAGACCCTGGTTGATGGCGTTCCTGAAGAAGATGCGCGCCACGGATTTAGCCAGCACGGCGCTCACGCCTGCCATCTTGATGACCAGCGGGGCGTGCTCGCGGCTTGAGCCCAGCCCGAAGTTCTTGCCCGCCACCACGAAGTCGCCGGGCTTCACGCGGGAGGCAAAGGCGGGGTCGGCGTCCTCCAGCACGTGTTTGGCAAGCTCTGGCAGGTTGCTCCTCAGGTGAGCCAGCCGTCCCGGCACAATGTGGTCGGTGGAGATATCATCGCCGAACTTGAAAGTCCTGCCCTTGAGCATCACATCACCTCTCGCGGGTCGGTAATCTCGCCGGTGAGAGCGGCGGCGGCGGCGGTAGCCGGACTGCCCAGGTAGATGAAAGACTCGGGATTGCCCATGCGACCTTTGAAGTTGCGGTTGGCGGTGGAAAGGCAGGACTCGCCTTTACCCAGCGCC
>JAZDNC010000032.1:0-3817 GCA_043800335.1 Chloroflexota bacterium | reverse complement strand
CTGGTGATTGAGGCGGCGTCGGAGAGCCTGGCGCTCAAGAAAGAGGTCTTTTCGGAACTGGACAGGATTTGTCCTCCGCAGTGCCTTTTAGCCAGCAATACCTCCTGCCTCTCGGTTATTGATTTGGCGAGGGCTACAAAGCGTCCCGAGAAGGTTCTGGGGCTTCACTTCTTTAACCCGGTAGCCATGATGCGCCTTATCGAGGTGGTGAGGACGCTTGTCGTGAGCGATGAGACGATTGAGATGGGTAAAGCCTTTGGCACGTCCCTGGGCAAGACTGTCATCGTCGCCCCCGACACCCCTGGTTTTGTGGTCAACCGCCTGCTCATGCCTTTTATGCTCGGGGCCTTCCGACTTTTTGAGACGGGCGCGGTGAGTAAAGAAGCGATTGATGACGGTGCCCGGCTGGGACTGGGGCACCCGATGGGGCCTCTGAAGCTGGCTGACCTGGTCGGGCTGGACACGGTGCTGTTTATTGCCAATGCCATCTATGATGAACTCAAAGACCCTCTCTACGCCCCGCCGCTTCTTTTGAAGAAGATGGTGACGGCGGGGTGGCTGGGACGAAAGAGCGGGAGGGGCTTCTATGACTACCGGGAGGAGAAGGAGAGTGGAGGGGAGATTTAATCTCGGGTGATGGTGGGGGTTTATGGCTCAGGAAGATGCTAAGTCTAGACAGCTAGCTGAGCTGAGGGCACGGCAGGCTAAGGCGAGAGATTTAGGCGGTGCCGAGGCGGTCAGGCGGCAGAGGGAAAAGGGTAAGCTCACCGCCCGTGAGCGTATTGAGCTGCTTCTGGACAAGGGCAGTTTTCAGGAAATCGGCATGTTCGCACTGAACCGCAACCCCGTTTATGGCGAGGTGGCTGCCGATGGGGTGGTTACCGGCTACGGCAAGATTGACGGCAGAAGGGTCTATATCTTTTCCGAGGACTTTACCTCAATCGGTGGGACGGTCGCTGAGGTGCATGCGACGAAGATAGCCCGCCTGATTAAGAGCGCCATGAAAGCTGGTGCACCCCTGATTGGCATCAATGACTGTGGTGGTGCCCGTATTCAGGACGGGGTTGACGCCCTGGCTGGCTACGGTGAAATCTTTTTTGGGAATGCCATGGCTTCGGGCATAATCCCCCAGATAAGCCTTATCCTGGGGCCTTGTGCCGGGGGCGCCGTCTATTCTCCGGCGCTTATGGACTTCGTCTTTATGGTTAAGGGCATCAGCCACGCCTTCATCACGGGGCCCAGGGTGATTAAGATAGCGATGGGGCAGGAGGTGGGGGAGGACGAGCTGGGTGGGGCTGTCGTCGCCCAGAGCAAGGCTGGGTTCGCCTGCCGTTCCGAGGCGAGCGAGGCGGACTGCTTTAAGGCGGTCAGGGAACTGCTTGGCTACTTACCATCCAATAGGCGTGAAGAGTTAAGGTGGGTAGAGACTAAAGATAGCCCTAACCGCATAGATGAGACCCTCTTTGATGTGGTGCCGGCTAACTCCAGCAAAGCCTATGACATGCACGCCATAATCGAGCGTGTCTTTGACCAGAGTAGTAGTGACAAGAACTATTTTGAGCTTTTCCCCCAGTTTGCCACCAACATTATCACCTGCTTTGCCCGGCTTAATGGCTATGCGGTGGGTATAATCGCCAGTCAGCCCCTGTCCAAGGCTGGCTGTCTGGACATTGATGCCTCGGACAAGGCTTCCCGCTTTGTTCGGTTCTGTGATGCCTTTAACCTCCCTCTGGTTACCCTGGTTGACGTGCCCGGTTATCTACCGGGGACGGGGCAGGAGTGGGGCGGCATCATCCGTCACGGGGCGAAGCTTCTCTATGCCTACGCCGAGGCGACTGTCCCCAAGCTCACGGTGATTATCCGTAAAGCCTACGGCGGGGCTTTCATCGGCATGTGTAGTAAGGGACTGGGCGCGGATATGGTCTTTACCTGGCCCGGCGCCGAGCTCGCCGTGATGGGGCCCGAGGGTGCGGCACCCATCATCTTCCGCAAGGAACTTGAGGATGCTGCAGACCCCCAGGCGCTACTCAGAGAGAAGATAAGTGAATACCGGGAGAAGTTTGCCCACCCCTACGGGGCGGCGGCAAACCTGCACATTGACGACGTTATTGACCCTAAAGACACCAGGGTGGCGCTGGTTAAAGCCCTTGAGATGTTGCTTAAAAAAGTGGAGAGTCGTCCCCCCAAAAAGCACGGTATCATGCCGGTGTGACCTCTGCCCCCGTCGGTGGCTGTGCTATAATATGGCGATTTTCTGGGGAAGGTGATACTTGGCTGAAACGACCGCTGCAGGTGAAAAAACATTAGCACTTAAGGGTCTTGAAGAGTCCGGGGTAACCTGGATTCATATAGAAAAACCGACAACGGCTGATTCCCAGTATTTGGCCAGGCGCTTTCCTTTTCACCCTCTTAGCCTTGAGGATATTCTGAGCCATCAAATTCGTCCCAAGATAGATGAGTTTTCTGACCATCTCTTTGTTGTTTTGCGCTTCCCGTTTTACGATGAGGAACACAAGCTGGTTGTCTCGGCTGAGCTTGACATCTTTATCGGTAAGGGCTATCTGGTCACCATAGACTGCATCGGCAGGCTCAGGGGTGTGGCTCGGCTCCTTGACGCCTATCAGACCGATGAAAAAATGAGACAGGATGACTTCTCTAAGGGCTCGGGCTACCTTCTCTACCGGATACTTGACGGGCTGGTTGACCGCCGTCTTCCCTTAATCGCACAAATTGACAAAAGGATTGAGGCGGTTGAGGACAACCTTCTTTCTGGGAAGCCGTCCGGTGTTATCAGCGAGATATCCAGCCTGAGACGTGACATTATCGCCATGCGTGGCGCGATTTGGCCGGGCAGGAATCTTATCGCCGAAATGGAACCAAGAATCGCCCCTTACGCCAATATGAATCTGAAACCTTATCTCAATGAGGTGGCTAACCATCTGGACATAATCTGGGACTCTTTCTGTGAGTATAAGGAGGTCATCGAAGGGCTGAACGACACCCACCTTTCACTGGCGCAGTATCGCAGTAATGATATCCTCCGGGTGCTGACTATTGTCATGCTGGTGGGCACTGTGCTTACCGTGGTCGTTGGCTTCTTCGGTATGAATATCCCACTGCAGCCACTTGGGTCAGACCCGGGTGGGCATGTTTTAGCCTGGGCTGTTATAGTGCTTATGTGTATCGCGGTCACCGGCGTCATGATGCTCTATTTCTGGCGTAAGGGCTGGCTCTAAAGTCGAAAGCCTGTCAATCTGAACAATGAAAATCACGCGCCGTTTTGTCTTTATCGCCGCCATCTTTGTTACCTCTCTCATCACAGCTAACACAATCGCAGTGAAGATAGTTGCCCTGGGTCCTCTTTTTCTACCCGCCGCGGTCGTCGTCTTCCCTCTAACCTACATCCTGGCTGACATCCTGACCGAGGTTTACGGCTACGGCGCGATGAGGTTTGTCATCTGGCTGGGATTTCTCTCTAATTTGCTCTTCGTCGTCTTTGTCTGGGTGGGACAAAAGCTGCCGGTAGCGCCCTTCTGGGGCGGGCAGGAATCTTATGTGGCTATCCTGGGGTTTACCCGCAGACTGCTTCTGGCGTCTTTTTGTGGCTATCTCATTGGCTCATTCAGTAATTCGTTCATACTGGCAAAGATGAAGGTCTTGACCGGGGGTCGCCTCCTCTGGAGCCGGACGATTGGCTCGACAATCGTCGGGGAGGGGCTGGACAGCGCGGTCTTTATTACGCTCGCTTTCTGGAATACCCCTCAGTTTGTCCCGGTCATTATCCTCCACCACTGGCTGACCAAGGTAATGATAGAAG
>JAZDNC010000083.1:0-36261 GCA_043800335.1 Chloroflexota bacterium | reverse complement strand
CCCGCTCGCGATAAAGGGTCAGAACCTGGAAGAGCTTGCCGAGCTAACCGCCCGGGCTACCAAGGCGGGCATTAGCGACCTGGTTCTTGACCCGGGGTCAAGGAGTCTGGGTCAGGCATTTCAGGACGAGATAAAGATAAGAGCCAGTGCCCTGGGCAAGAAGTTCCGTCCCTTCGGCTTCCCCACCATCACCCTCCCCTGTGAGATGACAAAAGACCCGATGAAAGAGGCGGTTATCGCCGCCATCTTCATGGCGAAATACGGTGGCATCATCGTGCTCTCCAACCTGAGCGGGGAGAGTCTCTTCCCGCTTCTGGTCGCCAGGCTCAACCTCTTCACCGACCCCCAAAGGCCGCTCGCCACCACCGAGGGCATCTATGAGATTGGCAAACCCGACAAAAGCTCTCCCGTGTTTGTCACCTGTAACTTCTCCCTGACCTATTTTATTGTCTCCGGCGAGATTGAGACGAGCCGTGTCCCCAGCTACCTTCTGGTCAAGGACACCGAGGGGCTCTCCGTCATGACCTCATGGGCGGCGGGCAAGTTCGTCGCCGACACCATCGCCCCCTTCGTCAAGAAGTGCGGCATCGCCGATAAGGTCGCCCACCGCAAGCTCATTATCCCCGGCTACATCGCCGCCGAGAGCAGCAGTCTGGAGGAGGAGCTACCCGACTGGCAGATACTCACCGGTCCCAGAGAGGCGGCCCACATCCCCGCCTACATTAAAAGCTGGGGGCAGAAGGAGGGAAAATGATTCTCATCGGCGAGAACATCAATATCGTCTCCAAGACCCTGGGCCCAGCCCTGAAAGAGCGAGTCCCCGGGCCGGTAAAAGAGATGGCGCTCCTCGAGGCTAAGGCGGGCATGGACTACCTTGACCTGAACATCGGCCCGGCGCGCCGCGGCGGTGAGGAGCTGATGAACTGGACGGTCGCCACGGTGAGGGAGGTCACGAGTCTACCCCTCTCCCTTGATACCACCAACCCCCTGGCGATGGAGGCAGGTCTCCGGGCAAACCGGGGACAGTCACTCGTGAACTCCGTCTCGCTCCAGCCGGAGCGTCTGGCACAGACACTCCCCCTGGCTCCGAAGTACAAGGCTAACATCATCGGTTTACTCTGGGGCGCCGAGGGCATGCCCCGGGATGTCAACGAGCGTGCCATGCTTGCGGTTGACCTCATCTATAAAGCCAACGCGGCCGGCGTTCCCAACGAGAATATCTGGATTGACCCCATCGTGACCCCGGTGTCCGGGGAGATAAATCAGATTAAAGCCTGCCTGGAGTTCCTGCCCATGCTTCAGGACATCGCTCCGGGGTGCAAGTCGGTAGTCGGACTGTCTAATGTCAGTAACGGCACCCCGACCCCTCTCCGACCCTATCTCAACCGCACCTACCTGGTCATGCTGATGCGCTACGGGCTTCACAGCGCCATCGTTGACGCCCAGGACGAAGAGCTGATTAACATTGCCCGCGGTAAAAGGCCCGACCTCACCCGCCTCATCCACCGGGCAATGGACGGAGAGAAGATTGACCCCAGGGAGCTGGACGTCGAGCCAGCCAAATACCTGAAAACCGTCCGCGTGCTCAGGGGTGAATCGCTTTACTCCCACTCCTGGCTTGAAATCTAAAGATTTTCTGATATATAATCTGTTTTTATTTCTCAAAGTGGAGTAAGGCGTTATGAAGAAGATTTCCGAAATTCTGAAGGAGAAGGATAAGACCGTTTCCTTCGAGTTCTTCCCGCCCAAGACTGATGTGGGCAGGCAAAAACTCCCTGAGACTGTCCAGGCTTTCCTGGAGTTCAAGCCCGACTGGTTCGCCGTGACCTACGGCGCCGGCGGCACCACCAGGGAGTGGACGACCCCCATCGTTGATGACCTTCAGAAGCGTTTCAAAGTCCCCGTGGTACACCATTTCACCTGTGTCGGGCACAGCGTGGCGGAGATAAAAGAGACCCTGGATGACCTCCAGAAACGAGACATCCCTAATGTCCTGGCGCTCCGGGGCGACGCCCCGGTCGGGGTGAAGGACTGGGTGCCCCATCCCGGCGGTTTTGAGTACTGCTACCAGCTAATCTCTCTCATCCGCTCCTATGACAACTTCTTCTCTATCGGGGTGGCGGGCTTCCCCGAGTGCCATGTGAACTGTCCTTCCAAAGAGCTGGACAGTAAGTATCTCAAAATCAAGCTCGATGCCGGCGGGGAGTTCGTCATTACCCAGCTCTTCTACGATAACAAGGACTACTTCGATTATATAAAGAGGGTGAGGAGCATCGGGGTTACGGCGCGCATCATCCCCGGCATTCTGCCTATCCCCAACTGGCAGGGGGTGCTCAAGTTTACCGCTAACTGCGGGGCTTCCATCCCGAAGCGGGTCAAGGAAATCTTCGAGCCTCTTGACGGCAATGATGAAGTCTCCTACAAGACCGGGGTTGACTTCGCCGTGGCTCAGTGCCAGGAGCTTCTTGACGGCGGCGCCCCCGGGCTTCACTTCTTCACCCTGAACCGGTTGAACCCGACGGCAGAAATACTGCATCGACTCAGGTGGTAAAACCATTAAATCTCAACGAAAGGGAGTCCTGAGTATCGGGACTCCCTTTAAAATACCGGCGCCTAGCGGGACATATGGAGAAGAGTCGCCCTCAGCTACCCGATAACCGCAATTATGAGTACTCCCTTAACGAGGCATACCGGCTTGCCACCGGGAGTCTGAGAGCCGCCGCTATTCAGGAAGTCTGCCAGAGGAGCGGCTGCGAATACTCGGCTTCAGATAAGACCATTACTCTCAAATACCTGAACCAGCTCTGCCACATCAAACTGCCTGAAATTGAGTTCACTGGTATAGAGCTACCCCTGAGAGAAAGGCTTATCATACTTCACTATCTCTCCTGGTCAAAAGGCAGTCCTCTGACTAACCGTCTTATCAGCCTTAAGGAACTCCCCGAGGCAAGGAACTACCTCCGCACCTACACCAAGCGGACGCTCCAGCCCCTCGCCGATAACTTCGGTAAAAAGCCTTTAAAACTCATAGAAATTGCCTCTAGGATTGACGGAGAAAGGGCTGACCTTGGTGACGCCTCGGTCAGGATAAATGCCATCCCCCGTGTCCCGCTAACCATCGTCCTCTGGCGAGGCGACAATGAGTTACCGCCCCAGTCCAACATCCTCTTTGACGAGACGGTGAGCGACTATCTCCCCACCGAGGACATCATTGTGCTCAGTGAGACAGTCGTCTGGAAGCTGGTGAGGCTGGCTAAATAGTATCGGCGGGGCTTAAAGTCCCGCCGACCCCATAAGTTCTAACTCAACCCCTAGTTAAGTTGTTTCCTCTCCCCTTCGCGGGAGAGGATTAAGGTGAGGGGGCCTAAGTTTTCACCCTCACCCCACCTCTCCCATCAAGGGAGAGGTGTCTTCGTATCCTAGGCTCTTCTTGCCGTCTTCTTGCCCAGAATCTTGTCAATCTCTTCTTTATCGGCATCCATGACGTAGTCTATGCCGGAAATCTCTGCCGCCTGCTTCGTCAGCGCCATAATGTCATCACGGTCAATCAAGTTCAGCTTGAACTTCCTCTCCCCGGCCATGAACTGCTTGAGCCCGGTGGTGAGCCTTTCGTAGTAGTTGTAGACACCGATGGCGGACGCCGGGATGCGGGCAAAATCTTTGCCATACTTCTTCTTGAGGAAGCCGATATTAACGAACTCGCGGTTCATCGCCTCATCAAACTCCTTACCCCCGCCACCGCTCTCACGCAGGATTCTCTCGCCGTTGGTCTTGCCCACCATGGCAGCGGTGAGTGTGGCACGGCCGAGGGCGACCGCCTGAACATAAGGGGCACCCAGCGCGATGGCTTTGAAGATATGGTCTTCCAGGCTCATTCCGCCGGCGATGGCGACACTGGGCACAAACTCCCCCTGCTCGTCAAGCCGCTTGAGCATCTGGTAGAGAAGACACTCTATCTCAACCGTGGGAATACCGTACTCGTTCATCATCCGCCAGGGGCTCATGCCGGTGCCGCCACTGGCACCATCAACGGTGAGGAGGTCAATCTTTGCCTCCGAGGCAAATTTCACGGCGCGCGCCAGGTCAGCCGGGCGGTAAGCACCGGTCTTCAGGGTGACAAACTTGGCACCCACATCCCGGAGGTGCTTGACCGTCTTAACGAACGCCACTTCATCAACCATACCCAGACGGGAGTGCCGCTCAAACTCCTTGAAGACCCCCGCCTTAAAGGCTTCCTGAACGGTGCGGTCTTCAGGGTCGGGGAAGACGACATAGCCGCGGCTCTTGAGGAGAAGCGCCCGCTCCAGCGAGGGTAGCTTCACCTCGCCGCCGATGTCCTTGGCTCCCTGCCCCCACTTAATCTCCACGCCCTCGACCTTGAGCTTCTCGATGGCATATTCGTGAACGCCCAGCCTGGAGTCCTCGACATTCGCCTGGATGAGGACAAGCCCGTAGCCGTCATACCAGTCCTGAAAGACCTTGACCCGGCGTGCCAGCTCCGGCGAGCTCACCACTTTCCCGTTTTTGAACTCTGCCTGCCCGTCCATCGCCGCCACGTTCTCGCCGCAGACCACGGCCGAGCCGCAGATAGCTGAGGCAATGGCTCCCCCCTCCCAGTTGACGCGGGCAATCTCGGTCGAGCCCAGCGCCCCGGTCATGAAGGGGACTCTCATCTTGACCTTAAACCGGTTCTTGCCCAGCACCGTGGCGACATCAGCCGCCGGGAAGAGGGCTTTATCCGAGTCGGCTTCGATACCCTTTGCCCCGTAGCAGGAGCCGTGGACGTTGAAGTGGGAAAAATCAATGGGGTAGTCTTTCTCCGACC
Source organism: Chloroflexota bacterium (assembly GCA_043800335.1). Taxonomy (GTDB): domain Bacteria; phylum Chloroflexota; class Dehalococcoidia; order Dehalococcoidales; family JAZDNC01; genus JAZDNC01. Next base: position 31,436 of record JAZDNC010000083.1, on the reverse strand, counting down.
CGGCAGTTACCTTGGAGAAGGGCTGCGGGTAGAGGGTCTCACGGGAGCGTAGTGCCGACCTGCCTATCTCGCAGGGGCCGGGACAGCCGTCGAGGCAGGTAACGCAGATGCCTGAAACCGGCGACGGGGTGATGCGGTTCTTGGTTAACGTCGCCATACTTGCATTCGGTTTGGTAAAACTCATGATTCAACTCCTTCCAATTTTTCTGTTACTGCCCTCGCCCTGACACGAATATTGATAGCCTCAATCCCTGCTAAGGTGCCAGAGACGAACTGTGTTCAGTACGGGAAACTCAGATGGAAGCACCTGAGTCATCCGGCGGCGGTCGTCCCGGGAAATCCTCCCGAGTTTCCCCGTCCGACCTGCTGGTTGAAATAAGCGTAGTAACTACCCGAACCATTGCCCAGCATTATAACCAACTCCCGCCAAAAAGGCAAGGAAGGCGGAAGCCCCTTGCCGTAATAATTTTAATAAACTCCAATAATTAGTTGTGTAAAATAACATTATAATAAATCCGCTCGCCCTGAGCCTGTCGAAGGCTCACTACAAGCGGCGCGCATCTTAAAGATTATTATTGCAACTAAGTACTGGGACGGAATTTACAGCGGTTAGCGAGCTAAAATTTTACAGTTATCCCTCTCTCTTTGAGATAGCACTTGACCTCGCCGATAGAAATCTCCATGAAGTGAAAAACGGAAGCCGCCAGCACCGCGGACGCTTTGCCGGTGACGACGGCGTCATAGAAGTGCTCCAGCTTGCCGGCACCGCCGGAGGCAGTAACCGGAATTCTGACGGCTTCGGCGACCGCCCGGGTCATCTCCAGGTCGTAGCCCTCTTTGGTGCCGTCGGCATCTTTACTGGTCAGCAAAATCTCCCCGGCGCCGAGGGACTCCACCCGCTTTGCCCAGCTAACGATGTCCATACCCGCTGGCTCACGACCACTGGCGACCACTACCTCGAGGCGGGGACGGCCGCTCCCGGGCTCATTCTTAACGCCGTCAATGGCAACTACCAGTCTTTCCTTGCCAAACTCCCTGGCTACCCGGGTGACAAGTTCCGGGTCTCTCACCGCCGCGGTGTTGATTGATACTTTAGTCACACCCAGCCTGAACAGTTCCCTGATATCCTCCAGACTGCCGATGCCACCACCAACAATGAAGGGGATGTGAACCACTTCAGCCACCCTTTTGACCCACTCGCGGCGGGTCTTGCGACTCTCTACGGTGGCAAAGATATCAAGGAAGGCAATCTCATCAGCCCCCTCCCGCTGGTAGGCTTTAGCCGCCTCCACCGGGTCACGGGCATCACGCAGGTTTTCAAACTTAACTCCCTTGACCACCCGTCCCTCCCTGATGTCAAGGCAAGGAATCACTTTTACCGGGTTCATCGGTGGAATCACTCCCTTCAAATACTACCGATTCTCCTGAGTATCTCCCGGGCGGCAATAACCCCGGAGACCGAGGCGCCGATAAGACCCCGGCTGATACCCACTCCGTCGCCACAGGCGAACATGTTACCCACTTCTGTCTCAAGATGGTTGGTGAGCTTAAGACGGAAGGAGTAGAACTTTACCTCAACCCCGTAGAGAAGGGTATGGCGCGAGGCAATTCCCGGCATGAGCTTGTCCATCGCCTGAAGCATCTCAAGGATACCGGTGAGATGGCGGTAGGGCAGGACAAAGCTCAAATCCCCCGGCGTAGCGCTCCGGAGCGTCGGCTGGACAAGACCACGCTCAATCCGTGCAGGCGTGGAGCGGTGACCCTCGAGCAAGTCTCCCAGGCGCTGCACCAGAATACCCCCGGAGAGTATGTTAGCCAGCCGGGCCAGATACTTACCGTAGGCGATGGGCTGGTCAAAGGGCTCGGTGAAGGTGGTGGAAACCAGAAGGGCAAAGTTGGTGTTATCGCTACTGTGGTTGGCGTAGCTGTGCCCGTTCACCGTAATCACCGGGTCGTCGCCCCCGGTCGTCTCCTGAATAACCTCCCCGGACGGGCACATACAGAAGGTCCTGACCCGGTCATCAAAGCTCCGGGTGAGATACTCCAGCTTCACCTCATAGAGGTCGGCGGTAAGCTCAGAGGTGACCGCCGCCGGCACCTCGACCCTGACCCCAACATCTACCGGATTAATGTAACGGGTAAGCTTGAGACGCCCGGCTTCACGGGAAAGCCAGTCTGCCCCTTCCCTTCCCGGTGCCAGGATGAGGTAGCGTGAGTAAAACTTCTCGCCGGAGGCAGTCTCAATCCCCTGAACCACCCCGTCCGCAGTGAGTATGCTCGAGGCGACCGTTTCCAGCCTGAACTCGACATGGGCAGAGAGGCTGTCCTTCACCTTCTTAAGCACATTAAGGCAGTTCTCCGTCCCCAGGTGCCGGATGGGCACCGGAATCAGGCGGAGCTCGTTAAGGGAGGCGCGGTGCTTGAGCGCTTCAACCTTCTCCCCCACCCCATAGACCCGTTCCGGCGCGCCGAAACGGACGAAAAGCCCATCGACATACTTTATGAGTGCCTCAAGCTCGCTCTCGGGAAGATAATCGTCTAGCCAGCCGCCAACCTTTGAGGTGAGAGTCAGCTTGCCGTCACTGAAAGCCCCGGCACCGCCTACCCCGCAGACGACGTTGCAGGGGAGACAGGAGACACACTGTTTTCCCGTCTCGCGCACCGGGCAGTGGCGTGAATCAATATCCCGCCCTTTCTCGACAATGAGAATACTGAGGTCTCTATTCTGAGATAGCTCCAGAGCAGCGAAGATACCGGCGGGTCCCCCGCCGATGATGATGACATCGTATTTTTTAGCCATGTTCAAGCGACTTCTAATCCCTCAACCAACGGGGACGGAAACGCTAAACCTCCAGACTGATGTCCAGGGTCTTTACCGAGTGGGTGATAGCGCCCGAGGAGATAAAGTCCACACCGGTCGCGGCGACCTCCCGCGCGTTCTGGATGGTGATGCCTCCCGAAGCCTCGACCAGCACCCTGCCCTTTACCTCTTTGACCACCTCCCTCATGGCTTCAACTGACATGTTGTCCAGAAGGAGGATATCGGCGCCGGCACTGACCGCCTCGCGGGCTTCCTGAATGTTCTTGACCTCAACCTCGACGCGGATGAACATGGAAGCCATTGCCTTCGCCCGGGCGACCGCATTAGCCAGGCTGTCACCCGAAATCTTGAGCGCCTCCCAGTGGTTGTCCTTGACCAGAATTCCATCGCCGAGGTGTAAACGGTGGTTTTTGCCGCCCCCCGCCCAGACGGAGTATTTGTCCAGTAGCCTTAGCCCGGGTGTGGTCTTGCGGGTGTCCAGAACTTTTACGGGAAGTCCGGCGACCGCCTGAACCAGCTGTGAGGTAGCCGTGGCGATGCCGCTCATACGCTGCAGGAAGTTCAGGGCAGTCCGCTCTGCCTTTAACATGGAGACAAGCGACCCTTCAACGGTAGCCACCACAATGCCCCGGTCGACGGCGCTACCATCGGGGACAAGGGGCTTGAAGACGAGCGTCGCATCAAAGCGCTTAAAGACCTTCTCTGCCACTGGCAACCCTGCCAGCACTCCCTTGGCTTTGACCAGGAGAGAGCCCCGCCCCATCACGCTGGGGGGAATAAAGGCATCGGTGGTGATATCCCCCCAGCCCACATCCTCGGCGAGAGCCGCATCTATAATCGGCTCAAGCGCCACATCGGTCAGAAGCATACCTCACCTCCTCTGCAAAGAAATTCAGTTTATTTAAACTTATCAAAGACTCCCTGGTGAAAAAGGGGTGAGTTCAATTATACCCCAAGTGGCTGGCTCCCGCTACCTGTTTAAATCTATTTTACAAAGCTGAGGATTTCGGATAAAATGAGACTGCTTTCGGGCGGTTGGCTCAGCGGTTAGAGCACTGCGTTCACATCGCAGGGGTCGCTGGTTCGAATCCAGCACCGCCCACCTTTCACCAGTGATACGAGGGTTAGCTACGGCCGCTGGGACCAGCAGCAATGCTTCGCCTTGCGCCCGCTGCCACAGGGGCATGGATCGTTCCGTCCGATGCCTCTCCAGCGAACCAGCGACTCGGCGCGTAGTTCGGCCATGATGGCCTCGGGACTCAGCCCCCGTCGCATGCGCTCCATGACTTGTCTTAACGGCTTTTCAGCGTGAGCGAAGAACTGTCGCAGACCGCTGCAGAGGTAGTTGAGCCCGGGTTCCCCATTCTCTGCCAGCGCGAATCGGTCCTTAGGACACCCTCCATTGCACACCATTAGCCATGAACAAGAGCGGCACTGCGCAGGAAGCCGGTCCCGCTTGTCGTCGCCGAAGCGGCGCTGGATCGGGGCATCGACCAATGCGCTCAGGGATGAGGTCTCGAGGTCTCCGATACGGTGCTCGGGAGTAACAAAGTGATCGCACGCGTACACACCGCCATCGTGTTCAACGATGAGCACCCGTCCGCAGGTCGGGGCCATCCAGCATAAGTTGGCGGTCCCTCCCGACCAGACCAGCGACATCTCGTCAAAGAATTGCACGTGTAGCCTTCCGAGGTCGTGGTGGACCCATTCGTCGAAAACCGTGCAGAGGAAGCGTCCATATGCCTCGCCTGTCACCGACTCCGATGTCATCTGTCCGTCCGGTGCGCGGCGCACGATGGGTATGAACTGGATCCATCCGGTGTTGAGGTTTCTGAGCTCCCGGTAGACGCTGAGCGGTTCTTTCGCCACTGCGGACGTTACTGCGCATAGGAGATCAGACTGGACACCGTGGGCTTGCAGACGGCGGACTGCCTCGACCACGCGTTCATAGGTACCACGACCACGCCGGTCTTTACGGTACGCATCGTGCAACCACTTTGGGCCATCTAGGCTCAGCCCTACATCAAAGTGCGCATCTGCCAGAAACGAGCACCACTCGTCATCGAGAAGGATGCCATTGGTCTGGAGATTGTTCCAGCAAGTCCACCCCTGGGGAAGGTAGCGTTTCTGCAGTTCCACGGCATGTCGGTAGAAGTCAAGTCCGGCCAGTGTCGGTTCACCGCCATGCCATACAAACAGAACAATAGGCCCCGGGCTGGCCGCTATGTACTGACGGACATACGTCTCAAGCAGAGCGTCCGACATTCGGAATTGATGCGGACGTGTGTAGAACTGCGCGGTCTCCAGATAATAACAGTAACTGCACGCCAAGTTGCAGACCGGACCTACCGGTTTGGCCATGACAACAAACGGTTCGCTTTCCGATGTCGTCCTCGGGACTTCCCCTGGCACGTTTTCTACCTTTCTTGTGACACAAACGTCTCCAGTTCCCGGCCTAAGCCGATTAGACGAATGGAATACCTACTTGATAAGTGTTCTGTATTGACCGGTAACACCTGTCTGAGCTAAGAGGCTAACTCCGCAGATGCTCTCCGAAAAACTCAAAGACCTTGTTCCACGCATCCATCGCCTGCACCGGCCGGTAACGCTCCGTATGATAGTACCAGAAGCCGTGACCGGCACCATCATAACGATAGAATTTGTAGTTTTTTCCGTATTTCTTGAGCTCTGCCTCGTGCTGATTTACCTGCTCTGGCGGAGGGCTCTGGTCTTCGTTACCAAAGAGGCCCAGGAGAGGGCAGGAAAGGTCTTTGGTAAAGTCAATGGGGGCAACAGGCTGAGCTGGGGTCAACTCCTGTTTCGAAGCGACCACCCGGCCGCCCCAGCATTCTACTGCGGCATTGAAACCCTTGACGCGGCAGGCTACCAGAAATGTGTGGCGTCCGCCGGAACATGTACCTATTAATCCTACTTTACCGTTGGAGTAAGGCAAAGCCCTGAGGTATTTCAGCGCTCCTTCACAATCGCCTATCACGCTATCATCGGAAACACCGCCCGCGGCGCGCGCCTTCGCCGCCATCTCGTCCGGCGTCCCATGCCCGAAACTACAGTATATATCAGGGCAGATAGCGAGATACCCGTGCTGTGCGAAGCGGCGGGTAGTCTCACGGTAGAACTCATCCCATCCCGGCATATGAGCGATGAGGACCACCCCTGGAAACGGCCCCTTCCCCAGTGGCCGTGCGAAGTAGGTGTGTACAAGCTCCTCTTTATGGCCCGTGATGGTGATTGTCTCGGCTAGCATCCCCTCGTAGTCGTCAGTCCTGAACTGGTTCCACATGGCTTCCCTCCTTAAATAATGATAATAGAGTCCGGCGCCCAGTTTTCTTTCGTGATACTAACAATTGTAGGCTACTCTTGTAAAGATGTCATCAGTCTAAATCATGTGGCAAAATATTTCAATACACCCCCGATTCTATTTTTGACCGAGCTGGGGAATGATAAAACAAGACAATTATCCCCTGTCGTCAAGTAATTTAGGCTGATGTAGGAAGGTATTTATCTAGCTCATCAACCCGAACCAGTCTTACATCCAGACTATCCTTGCTATCTAGTTTTGCTCTTGCCGCTTCCTCGCGGGTGGCTTAGCCCACAGGACCATCACCATTGCCATAAGTGTGGTTATCGCGAGGATAATGAAGGCGAGCCGATAGCTTCCAGTTTTCTCCCAGACGTAGGCAGCGAATACCGGTCCGGCAGCGGTCCCCAGATAGCTGAGCAGGTTCATATACCCCATGATACTGCCAAAGGAGCGGCGCCCGAAGTATTCCGCCCGTATTGCTTGCGTCAGGGTAGCCAGGCCTCCGTAGGCGGGGGCATAAGCCGCTATATAGATAATGAGCTGGGGGAAAGTCCTGACCCGAGTCAGGAGGAGCAGGGATGCCGCCAGCATAGTGAGTAGACCAGCAATCACGTATCTCTTGGGCAGGCGGTCGCCGAGCCAGCCGAAGCCCATTCTCCCCAGCGTGCTGACTGCTGCGATAGACCCCAGGGCGGCGGCGGCTCTCTCCGTGGAGAAACCGACATCGGTCAGGTAGGGCATGATGTGCACCGGGACGGCACCGGTCACCATGAAGCGCAGGGCGAAGACAATTGCTAGGAGCCAGAAGACAGGGGAGGAGAGTGCCTCCTTGGTTGTGAAACCATCCTTGGCTTTAGCCTTTACCTCTGCCCCGGATTTGGCTTCATTTTCCCCATCAGGCAGATAACCATAGCGTTCGGGACTGTCTCTTACCGTAAGCGCTATAGGGATGCCGATTGCCAGGAACAAGAACCCGATACCCTGTGCCACAAACCTCCAGCCCTGACGAACGATGATTGAACTGACAACGGGCACTAGGATGCCTCCTATCCCCAATCCCGACTGGGCAATGCCGAAAGCCAAGCCCCGTTTCTTATCGAACCAGTTCCCGATCGCGGTCATGAGGGCGGTGCCGAAGCCCAAGCCGATGCCGACAGTCAGAAAAAGAAATGCGGCGTAAAAGGCGGCGATATTGGGAACGCGGCTCAGTATCAAAAAACCACTCCCGGCGATGATAACACCGATGAGTGCCATCCGCCTCGAGCCGAACCTGTCTACCAGGAAGCCGTCGATGGGACCCAGGAGTCCAGTTTCCAGGCTTCTCAGGGAGAAGGCGCCGGAGAGCACCACCCGGCTGCACTTGAACTCTTGGAGCAGAGGCTCAAAGAAAGCGCCGAGCCCGTATCTGAAGACACCGCCGTTTAAGGCGAAGGCGGATGCCGCCGCCAGAACTATCCACCAGCCGTAGAAGATACGGGGGGACTTTTTGTGCGCCGTTTCCAACCGGTTACCTCATCTGTCTGGAATGTTGTCAACATGTTATCATTTACCTCGGGGTAAGACAAGAGTGGCAGTAGCCCGCTTGACGATGTCGGCACTTCGCCATTTCAAGCTAATCCAAAATGAGTTCGGAATACTTTAATATTGGTTGTTTTTGTCGTTCATAGATGGTATTATTGCGTCTTAAGTTCTCAGGGCCGGCTGGATAAGGAGTCTTGACGCATGAACAAGGGGGGCAAGTCGTCTGGCATCTTCTATGGCTGGTGGGTGGTCTGGGCTTGTGTGTTGATGGGTCTTTACACCTCGGGAGTAATTAACTTTGGCTTTACCGCTGTCATTGACCCCATTGTCAAGGACTCTGGCTGGAGCTATACCCAGGTGTCTTTCGCCTCTTCTATCCGCGGCATGGAGACAGGCCTTCTCGCCCCTGTGGTCGGGCTCCTAATTGACCGCTTTGGTCCCCGGACTTTGACCTTTGTCGGCGGGATTATCATCGGTGTGGGAATGCTTTTGCTCAGCAGTGTTAAATCACTACCTATGTTTTACGTCGTTTCTATCATGCTTGCTATCGGGACTAGCGCCTGTGGCCTGGTCACTTTCATGGCTACCGTGGCTAACTGGTTCCACAGGAAAATGAGCCTGGCTACGGGCCTGACTATGTGTGCTTATGGTCTCTCCGGTTTCATGGTGCCGGTGGTGGTAGGCATGGTTGACGGACTGGGCTGGAGAAAGGCAATGAGTATCCTCGGTCTGGCTACTTTCTTTGTTGTGCTCCCACTCTCATTTGTCGTGAGAGACCGCCCCGAGAAGTATGGCTATCTGCCCGATGGCGACCCCGTTTCGGCTGAACCCAGGCCAGAGATTTCCCATGATCACCGGGGGAGCGGTTCCAGCACCGGACTAAAGGTGGCTCTTAAGAGTCGCAGTTTCTGGCAACTATCATTTGCTTACGTCCTCCAGTTTACGTTGTTCAGCGCCGTGACCACCCACGTCATGCCTTACCTGGGCAGTATCGGTTTTGCCCGGACGGTTTCGGGGCTGGTTGCAAGTGCCTTGGCAATTTTCAGCAGTTCCGGTAGGCTTGGATTCGGCTGGCTCGGTGACAGGATGAGCCGGAAATTGCTGACCGCTATAGCATTTATGTTAGAAGGAATAGCATTTCTGTTTTTTGTCGGTGCCGGCGCGGCGCGCTGGCTTCTCATCCCCTTTATTATCTTCTATAGCCCGGCTTCGGGTGGTACATTCACTATGAGGGCGGTCCTGACGCGCGGGCTTTTCGGTCCCGATTGTTTTGCCACCCTTTTCGGGATTATGACCGGCGTAACCATCGTTGGCAGCACCGCGGGACCCATCCTGGCGGGGATGGTGTATGACCGGTGGCAGAGCTATACGGCAGCCTGGCTCGTCTACGGGGCTCTCGCAATTATCGCTGCCGTGGTCGTGGCGACTATACCTCTTACCAAGGCAGGGGATGGCAGGGGAGCGGAGAAATAAGTTGCGGCAAGCCTTTTCTTTATGGCTTTGAGCGGGAAAAAACCGGGCATATTCTACGGCTGGTGGGTGCTTGGTGCCTGCGTGCTCATGGGGCTTTACACCGCAGGCGTGGTTTTCTACGGCTTTACCGCTGTCTTCGAACCCATAGTCAATGAGTTTGGCTGGAGCTACACCCAGGTCTCCCTCGCCTCCTCCATCCGGGGGGTGGAGACAGGGCTTCTGGCGCCGTTTGTCGGGCTACTGGTTGACCGCTTTGGTCCCCGGGTGATCACCTTTGTCGGCGGCATCACCGTCGGGGCAGGACTGCTTGTTTTCAGCCGTGTACATTCTCTTTTTTCTTTTTATATCGCTTTTATCCTGCTCGCCATCGGAATGAGCGCCTGCGGGCACATCACCTTCATCGCCACCGCGGCCAACTGGTTTCACAAAAAACTGAGCCTGGCGATGGGTATCACCATGGCTGGCTTTGGCTTTAGCGGTCTTCTGGTGCCGCTGGTGGTAAGGATGGTCGACGGGATGGGCTGGCGGCGGGCGCTCAACATCCTAGGTCTGGCGACCTTCCTGATTGTTCTGCCTCTCTCCTTTGTCATTAGAGACCGTCCGGAGAGGTATGGCTATCTGCCCGATGGTGAACCACCAGCCATGGAGGAAACAAGGAGGGCTCATCACGGTAATACCACAGCCAGCCCGGGTGTCAGTATGCGGGAGGCTCTCGCCAGCCGCGCATTCTGGCACATCGCTATTGCCTATGTCCTGCAGTTTACGCTGTTCAGCACGGTTACCACTCACATCATGCCCTATCTGAGCAGTGTCGGTTTTGCCCGGGCGCTGGCGAGTCTTGCTGCTAGCGCCTTGCCTGTGATTAGCGGCTTCGGTCGTCTCGGCTTCGGCTGGCTCGGGGACAGGCTCAACGGGAAACGGCTGACCGCAGTCGCTCTGGTTCTGGAAGGACTTGGAGTTCTGTTCTTTGTCGCTGCCGTCGGCTCGGCGAAGTGGCTCCTCGTGCTTTTCATTATTCTTTTTGGGCCCGCTTTCGGTGGTGCGGTCACCATGAGACCGGTGATGACCAGGGAGCTCTTTGGTGCGGAAAAATTCGCCTCTATTTTCGGTATCATGACGGGCATAACCACCGTCGGTAGTGTCGTCGGTCCTCTCGTCGCCGGAATGGTCTTTGACAGATACCAGACCTACCTCCCTATCTGGTACATCTACGGCGGGCTGGTGGCTATCTCCGCTCTGGTTATTGCCACGACTCCGGCGCTGAAGACGCAAAAAGCAGTGACTTCGGCTCAGGCGCAGAAAGAGGGCGGGGGTAGCGGGGGAGAGTTAAAACTCTCTTTCACGTGCCGGCTTGAGTCGCCGCAGAAGGTACTTTATTTATGAAGCCGAAGAGAAAGTCGGGTATATTCTACGGCTGGTGGGTTGTCACCGCCTGTTTTCTCATGGCGGTCTATACCTCAGGGGTTATCGGCTACAGCTTCACTGCATTCTTTGAGCCTATTGCCGCTGAATTCGGCTGGAGCTATACCAGTATTTCCCTCGCCGCGTCGCTGCGTGGGGCTGAGGTGGGGCTTCTCTCCGCGGTTGTTGGCATTATGGTTGACCGTTTTAGTGCCAAACCAGTGCTGTTCGGTGGTGGCGTTCTCATCGGGCTGGGATTACTTGTCTTCAGCCGGGTTAATTCACTGGTTATGTTTTACCTATCTACCGCACTGATTGCAGTTGGGCTTAGCGGTTGTGGTGCCACACCAATGGTAGCCGCAGTGGCGCGATGGTTCCGGCGTAAATCAGGTCTTACCATGGGGCTCATGATTTGTGGTTTTGGTTTCAGTGGCTTTCTGGTGCCGGTGGTGGTGGGGCTGGTTGACGGGCTGGGCTGGCGGAAGGCCACTGTCATATTGGCTATCGGTATTTTTGCTGTGGTCGTTCCCCTCTCTCTTCTAGTTAGGCATCGTCCTGAAGATTACGGGCTTTTGCCTGATGGGGATGTGGCTGACAGCATCGGTACCGGGGCGAAGCAGGAGACTTCATCCTCAGGAGCGGTCGCCGATATTACGGTAAGGGAGATAGTCAGAAGTCGCACCTTCTGGCACATCGCCATCGCCTTATCGGCACAGTTCATGCTGGCAGGTGCTATTATCACGCACATTATGCCCTATCTGAGCAGCATTGGTATTAGCCGGGGTGTAGCCAGCCTAGGAGCCACGGGTGTACCTATCACCAGCATCTTAGGGCGCTTTGGATTTGGCTATCTGGCTGACCGGATTAAACAAAGGGAACTCACCGCCGGAGGTCTGGGGCTGATGGGGTTGGGTATCTTGCTCTTCGTTTTTGGGGCGCAGGTCCACTGGCTCCTGGTGCCTTCGATTACCCTTTTTGGTATCGGTTTTGGCGGTACCAATACGATGCGGGCGGTCATCTCTAGAAGTTATTTTGGTCTCAAAAATTTTGCGACTATCTTCGGTTTTCTCCATGGCATTGGCGCATTCGGCAACATGATGGGGGCACCCATAGCTGGCTTCGTTTACGATAAATGGCATACCTACGTACCTATCTGGTATATCTACGCGGTAGTAGCTCTGGTGTCGGTAGTTATTATGGAGACTACGCCGCCGGCTAAAACCCGCGCCGAGTTACGAACTCAAGAGTGATATTCTCACTCGGCAAGTCCTTGACAGTGGGGACTCTATTCTCTAGAATAGCTATAGTTTTAGTAGGAAATTAGATGAAGATTACCAAGAAGTCTGAGTATGCCCTGAGAGCCCTGGCGCAGATTGCCCTGAACGACAGTGGCAGTGTCATCCGGGCGAGAGACATTGCCCAAAAAGAGAACATGTCGGTCAAGTTTCTGGAGCAGGTGCTTTCCCTCTTGAAGCACCGTGGCATCGTTGAGACGAGGCGTGGGGTAGGCGGGGGCTACGTCTTGAACCGCGTACCGGAGAAGATTACCCTGGCGGAGATAATCCGCCTGGTGGATGGTCCCCTCGCGCCGGTGAGCTGTGTCAGCGAGACTGCCTATATCCCCTGCCAGCGTGATGAAAAGCTTTGCGCTCTTAAGAGTGTCATGGGCGAGGTGAGACTCGCTATTACCGGAGTGCTGGAGAATCTGACTATCGCCGATTTGTGCCGCCGTGCCCGTGAGCTTGAGCTGAGCTGCGGTAAACCCTGAAGCTGTTGCCTACATTTTACTTGCTCTCCCTCCAGCATCTTTCAACTATTCTTTCTGGGTTGAAAAAACCTTTATGGCTGTTATAATGGAATCTAAGGAACACTCCGGGAAGGAGGAGATGTTATGAACAAAGGTGCTATGTCAGGCACAATCTGGTTCATCGGCTGGCTGTTCACCATCGGCTTCGCTCAGCTGGTGTGGTGGAAGATTATACTCGGCATTGTGGTCTGGCCTTATTTTTTAGGCGTGGCGGTAAGGTAATTCCAGCTATACTGGATGTTACTCTGAATTCCAATCCCAAGTCCCACCTTGGCGGAAGGCAGGCTTTATTTAGACTTTCTCCACCTTGAGGAGATTGGTCGTGCCGGCAACACCGAGGGGGATACCGCCGGTGATAACCAGAAGGTCGCCCGACCTCACGAGCCCAAGGCTTTTAGCTTTTGAGACGGCGGTGGCGAAAAGCTCGTCCATGGTGACAGAAGGACGGTCAATAAACTCAGTCCTGACTCCCCAGTAAAGCTCAAGCCTCCCTGGCACTTCCCGGGCGGGGGTTATCGCCAGAATTGGCATTCTGGGGCGGTATTTAGCGACCCTTCTGGCGGTGCTCCCCGACTGGGTAAAGGCGATGATGGCGGCGGCTTTGAGTCTCGCGGCGGTGTAGCAGGCGTTGTAGCTGATTAGCTCGTCGGTCTCAGGTTTCACCCACGCCCCCCTTTCCTCAAGCCACAGGGCATAGGGCAGTTTGTCTTCGGTTTCTCTGGCGACCTGAGCCATCATGGCGACCGCCTGAACCGGGTATTTGCCGATTGAGGTTTCGCCGGAGAGCATGATGGCGTCGGTGCCGTCAAAGATGGCGTTGGCGATGTCGGTTACCTCAGCCCGCATCGGATGCAGGGAGTTCATCATTGACTCCAGCATCTGGGTCGCCGTTATCACCGCTTTACCCGCCTGGTTGCACTTCCGGATAATGTCTTTTTGTGCCAGTGGTATCTTTGGGAGGGGTATGTCTACCCCCAGGTCACCCCGGGCGACCATGATGGCGTCGCTTGCCTGAAGGATGGAATCGAAGTTCTTGAGCGCCTCACCCCGCTCAATCTTGGCGATGATGGGGATATCAGCCCCTTCTGCCCGCAAGACGTCCTTAACCTGCCTGATGTCGTCCGACCTCTGGATGAAAGAAAGTGCGATATAATCTGGTTTCTCCATCAGGGCGAAGGCGATGTGATGGCGCAGGCTTTCGGTGAGAAAAGGTCCAGGGAGCTTCATGCCTGGCACGACCACCCCGCGCCCCTGGGTCAGCACTCCCCCTACGGTGACCCGGCAGCGGACGTCATCACCGCTCACCTCAAGCACCCTGAGCTGGATGGCGCCGTCGTCAATGAGCACCGTGTCTTTCGGCTTGACCAGTCGGGCGAAGTCAGGGAGGTTCAGGGGCACCAGAATCTCATCTCCTGGGACATCCCTGCCGGTGAGAGTTAACCGAGCCCCCTTCTTGAGGGCGGCAGAGTCTTCTCTGAGCTTCCCGGTGCGGAACTTGGGTCCGGGCAGGTCAATCAGGATGGCGACCCGACTTGATAGCTTCAGGGCAAGTCTTCTTACCGTAGCGATAAGATTTTGGTGCTCTTCGTAGCTACCGTGGGAGAGGTTGAACCGAGCCACGTTCATGCCTGCCCGGATGAGCTTCTCAATGACCTCGGGTGAGCTGGTCGCCGGGCCCAGGGTACAGACTATCTTGGTACGCCGGGCTACTCTGGCGCGGGGCATAACTACCTCCTTGGGTTTAAAGCCCCTTCTTGACTACGTAGGCGGTGAGGTCAACCATGCGACAGCTGAAGCCCCACTCGTTGTCGTACCAGGAGAGCGCCTTGACCAGGTTGCCGTCCATGACCATGGTGCTCATCGCATCCACGATAGAGCTTGCGGTGTTGCCCTTGAAGTCCATGCTCACCAGTGGCTCTTCACAGAACTCCAAGACGCCCTTCATCGCCCCGGAGGCGGCTTGCTTGAAGGCGGAATTCACCTCCTGGATTGTTACCGCCCTTTTGACCAGACAGACAAAATCGCAGATGGATACGGTCGGCGTCGGCACGCGCAGGGCATGTCCGTCGAGCTTACCCTTGAGCTCGGGTATAACCACAGCCACGGTGCGGGCGGCGCCGGTAGTGGTGGGGATGATATTTACGGCGGCGGAGCGTGCCCTTCTCAAATCGCCGTGTGCCTGGTCAAGGATACGCTGGTCGTTGGTATAGGAGTGTACCGTATTGAGGAGCCCCTTCTCGATGCCGAAGCTCTGGTGGAGCACCTTGACCACGGGCGCCAGGGCGTTGGTGGTGCAGGAGGCGTTGGAGATTACATTATGTTTTGCCGGGTCATACTTATCGTTGTTGACGCCCATGACAATGGTGATGTCCTCCCCGCGGCTTGGCGCGGAGATAATGACCTTCTTAGCCCCGGCCTTGAGGTGGAGGGCTGCCTTCTCGGCATCGGTGAAGATACCGGTGCACTCCAGGGCAAGCTCTACCCCCAGGTCTTTCCAGGGTAGCTTCGCCGGGTCTCTCTCGGCGAGGACTTTGATGGGTTTTCCGTCAACAATGATGGCATCCTTGCCCGCCTCGACACTGCCGGGGTACTTGCCGTAGCTTGAGTCCCACCTGAGGAGATGGGCGTTGGTCTTGACATCGGTGAGGTCGTTTACCGCGACGATGTCGAATTCCTTCCTTTTCTGCTCCATGGCGATGCGGAAGACAAGCCTGCCGATGCGCCCGAAACCGTTAATCCCGACCTTAGTTGCCATGCTTACCCCCCTTCTCTTATTTTGACTATCTATTTCAAACGGGAAGTCCTAGGGAGCGGCTGAACTCACGCAGAGCTGGCTGCTGACGCTCGATTATCTCCATCAGGCGGTCTAGCTGGTTCTGGTGGCGTAATCTCAGGTGTCCCATGACCTCGTCCACCTTGGAGACCACCTCCATGGTGCTGGCGCTGACGATGATTACGGGCACGCGCTGGATGGCTGCCTGATTCAATACTGCGGCGGTGGGGTAGAGGTTGCCGGTGAGGATGAGACAGCGGGTATCGGTCTCAAGCGCCGCAATCTGGATGTCGGGGCGGTCACCCCCGGTGATGACGGCTTTGCGGGGGATACGCCGGAAATAGCTGAGAGCCTGGTCGGTGTTCATGGCACCGACGGCGAAGTTTTCCACCAGATTGTCGCACTCTTCTCTGGCACAGATGACCTCTCCCCCCAGGATTTCCGCCAGCTCGTTCACCGTGATTGACGAGAGGAGGCTGTCCTCGGGGATGATGCCCGTCACCGGTATCTGATAGCGCGCGAGCACCCTGGTCATGGTGTCGCTTACTGGTTTCGTAAGACCTTGGGGCACCCGGTTAATTATAACACCTATCAGGCGGGGTTTGAGGTGTTCGTACGCCTCGAGTATCTCGTCAAAGGCGAGGTCTGGCTGATAGCCTGCCACGAGGAGCACCTTGGCGTCGAGGAGGGGGGCAATCTGGCTGGCGGAAAGTCCCAGCCCGTAGCCCTGCGTCAGGTTCCTCCCGCCCTCAAGGAGCATGAGCCCATCACCTGAGTCAAGCTTTTTGTGGGCGGTTAGGACTTTGTCCACCCAGAAACCTTTGGGTTTAGCCAACATCGCCTCGTAGCTATCGGGGCTGAGGCTTACCGCGTTCAGTGCCTCCACCGGCTCCTCCAGCCCCAGCTTCTCCTTGATGAAGAGGCTGTCCCAACTTACCATCTCACCTCTTGCCAGACTCAGGGTGCCCACCGGCTTCATGTACTTGACTCTCACCCCTTTATTCTTGTAATGGAGTCCCAGGGCGAGACATAGGGCGGTCTTACCGGAATTGGGCTCAAGCGAAACGATATAGAGGTTTATCATCCCTACCTCCGGGTGCTAATAACATCATATAGATATTCCCATCCGACAATCAAGAGCGACTGTCCCCTTTCCCACCTCTCTCACCATGAGGGGGTTCACGTCGAGCTCGGTAATCTCGGGGAAGTCCAGCGTGAGCTGTGAGAGCCTGGTGAGAGCCTCGGCGAGCGCCGGGATGTCCGCTGGCTTTTCCCCCCTCACGCCGGCGAGGAGGGGGTAGCCCCTTATCTCGGAAATCATCGCTTCGGCATCAGAGGGCATTAGGGGTGCCAGACGGAAGCTCACGTCTTTGAGCACCTCGACATAAATACCGCCCAGCCCGAACATGAGAAGAGGACCGAAAGTCCGGTTACGGTTCATTCCCAGAATAACCTCCCGTCCCTTGACCATCTCCTGAACATCAATCCCGGTAATCTGTGCCTGGGGCATGAAGCGGCGCGCACCTTCGGTAATCTCCAGGTAAGCCTTTATCACCGCATCGGGGCTTTGGAGGTTGAGCCTGACCCCGCCGATATCGGTCTTGTGCAGGATGTCCGGAGAGGCTATTTTCATGACCACCGGGTAGCCGATTTGGTTAGCCGCATCTACCGCCTCCTCAGGGCTGTGGGCGAGGGTGGAGCGGGGGAGGTCGAAGCCGTAAGCGCCGAGTAATTCCCTGGCTTCGAAGTCACTCAGGGTCGATTTTCTCTCTTTTTTCGCCCGGCTCAGGATGGCGCCCGCCTTATCTCTATCCACCGGAAGAATCACGGGCTTTCCCTGCTTCCTTTCAAGCCAGTTCCGGTATTCTTTCATCGCTTGAAAGCTGGCGACCGCCCGCTCCGGGAAGGGGTAGTTGGGGACTTTCGCACGGCTCATCAGCCGGATACCCTGAGCCACCGCCTTACCTCCCATGAAGCTGGCAAGGATAGGCTTTGGGGAGTTTCGGCTAACCCGGTTCACCACCTGGGCTACTCTGCCCACGTCGGTTACCGCCTGGGGGGTGAGCAGAACCAGCACCCCGTCCACGGCGGGGTCTCTAATCACAGCTTCGAGAGCATTGCGGTATCTATCAGGGCTGGCATCGCCAACGACGTCGACGGGGTTGTATATACTTGCGGTCGGGGGAAGTCCCTTTCTCAGTCTGTCTATGGTCTCTTTGCTAAGCTGGCTGAGCCTGAGCCCTGCCTTTTCGCAGGCATCGGCGGCGATTATTCCGGGGCCTCCGGCGTTGGTGACGACGGCAATCCTGTCCCCGCGTGCGATGGGCTGGTAGGCGAAAGCCAGAGAGAAATCAATAAGAGATTCCATTGAGCCGGCTCTCACCGCCCCGCTCTGCCTGAAGGCGGCGTTGTAGGCGGCGTCAAAGCCCGCCAGCGCTCCGGTGTGGGAGGCAGCGGCGCGGGCGCCGGCGGCGGTTGCGCCAGCTTTCATCAGGATGAGTGGCTTGACTCGGGTCAGGGCGGTGGCTTCTCTGCGGAAGTCCTCGCCCCGGCTCACGTCCTCAAGGTAGGCGATGACAACGGAGGTGGCTTCGTCCTCTCGCCAGGCATGGAGGAGGTCGGACTCGTCAATATCAGCTTTGTTGCCCAGGCTCACGAATTTGGAGAAGCCCAGCCCGATGTCCTTCGCCCAGTCCAAGATGACCTGGCAGAGCGCCCCCGACTGGGACATGAAAGCGACACTCCCTTTTAGCGCCATGCCGGCGGCGAAGGTGGCGTTCAGTGAACTCCCCGTGTCAATGAAACCGAGGCAGTTGGGTCCCAGGACTCTGGCGCCGTAGCTCCGGGCGGTAGCGAGCATCTCTTCCTCCAGCCGTGCGCCCTCGGCGCCGGTCTCCCGGAAGCCCGCCGAGATGACGACGGCGCTCCTTACCCCTTTCAGTCCGGCGTCTTTCATCACCCCGGGCACCGTTTGCGCCGGGACGATGATGACTGCCAGGTCTACCTCGCCGGGGATGTCAGTTAGTCTGGTATAAGCCCTGAGCCCCATGATTTCGTCCGTGGTCGGATTCACCGGGTAGACACTGCCCTTGAAGCCGTGCTGAAGGATGTTCTTGAGGACGACAAAACCCAGCTTGCCCGTCTCGCCTGAGGCGCCGACCAGAGCCACCGACTTGGGACTGAAAAAATCTTTATCCAGCATCTGATTCAAAGGTGGTTCAACAGATACTTTCTCTTCCGTTCACCCTGAGTCTGTCGAAGGGTGAGGTGATCCGCTATGGTTTGACTGAGCCTGCCGAAGCTCACCACGAGCGGCTTCTATGGTTCTCCATTACGGATGGTATCAGTTTCATTATAGCTTAAAATTGCACGGGTCGGGGTAAGCCAATGACTAGGGCTATCTTCTCTGTAATAGAAAATCGGGCTACCCGCGGGTAGCCCGATTTTACGCGTCTTGGGCAGCGTGCCTCACTCTATCATCTTGGCCGGTAGCCAGGTGGCGATGAGGGGGAAGTAGTAGATTATTATCGCCCCGAGAATGTCAATTATGACAAAGGGCACGATGCCTTTATACATCTGGACCAGCTCAATCTCCGGCGGGCATAGGGGCTTCAGGAGATAGACCCCGGGGGCGTAGGGTGGGGTGAGGTAAGCCACCTGACCGAAGAAGATGAAGAGCATGGCAAACCAGAGGTCGTCCACGCCGAACTTGCGGAGCGCAGGCACGAAGACGGGGCAGAGGATAAGGACAATCCCCATGTTGTTCATGACGAAGCCCATGATGAAGTTGAGGAAGAGGCAGACGGCGATGAGCCCGCCTACACTCAGCTCGTACTGCGTCGCCATTTTGATAATCTGTTGACCGCCGCCGGCAGCCTGGAAGACGGAGGCGAAGAAGTTAGCCCCGATGAGCACCCCGCCGGTCATGCCGGTCGCCCGGTAGCAGAGGCGGAGGGCATCCCGGAAGGCCCGCCAGGAGAACTTGCGATAGATGATGGAGAGGATTACCGCCCCGGACGCGCCCACGCCGGCACCCTCGGTCGGGGTGCAGATGCCGGCGTAGATGGTGCCCAGCACGGCAAAGATGATGAAGAGGATGGGGAGGACGTCGCGCAGCGCCATGGCTAGGGCTTTACCGATATTCGGCTCCCGATCCTCCGGTGGGGCGGGCGGGGCGTCGTAGGGGCTGAAGAAGTTGGTCTTGACGATGAAGTAGACCATGAAGAGAAATGAGAGGAAGAAGCCGGGGATGAAAGCGGCGAAGTAGAGCTGACCGATGGAGATCTCGGTCGTGAGTCCGTAGATGATTAAGAGGGTGGAGGGCGGGATGAGGGTGCCCAGTGTCCCGCAGGCGGAGATGCAGCCGCAGGCGAGTCCCGGCTCATACTTCTGCTTGAGCATGACGGGGAGGGCGGTGAGCCCCATGGTGGCTACCGGACCGGAGGCAACACCGGTGGTCGCTGCCATCAGGGTGCAGACGGTACCCACGGCGACCAGCAGCCCGCCCTTCACCGGACCGAAGAGCTTGAAGATGCTCAAGAAGAGGGATTCGGCGATACCGGTGCTTGCCAGGACCGTGCCCATCAGGATGAACATGGGTATCGCCACGAAGGCGGGTTCGATGAGGAAGCTCCACACCTTCAGGTCGGCGATGCCCAGAACCTTCCAGCCGAAGAAACCCAGTCCGAACATGACGCCGATACCGCCCATAGCGGCGAAGAAAGGCATGCCCATCGCCATGGCGCAGAGCATCGCCGGAATCATAAAGAGAGCCACGGCACCTTTAGTCATTTTTCGCTCTCCTTCTCAGAACAACCCTGGGGAGGACTATCTGTCTTTGAGCCATTCTTCACTCCCCTTCTGGAAACTAATAGTAGTCTTGATAAACTCATTGATTCCCGTGATGAAAAGGACAGTGTAGAAGATAACGATACCCGTTACCATGGGGTAAACTATCGGACGCCAGGGGGTATAGAGGGTCTCCTTGAACTTCCATGACCGGAGGCAGCGGAAATAGGTTGTCCAGGCGAGCGAGCCGATGAGGGGGAAGAAGAAGAAGAGGTAGGAGACCATCTCCAGGAACTTCTGCCTCTTGACAGTCAGGTTGTGGGTAAAGATGTCCATGACGGCGTGATTCCTCAGCATCAGGGTGTAGCCCACGGGCGCGATTCTGCCGACCCCGGAAATCATGGTCTGTATATCCAGGCTCCAGATGGTCGGGCGATGGATGCCATACCTCATGATAACCTCAGTGGCAATCATCACCATCAGGATAGCGGCGTTCCACCGGAGCCAGGTCATCAGCCAGACCTGGAAATTGTCAATCGCCTTGGTCAGTTTCTCCATGTACACCTCCCTTCACTCAGATAGCTCTTCCGCTTTGGCGACGCCCGGAAGGGGCGTCGCCAAACACTTGAGCCAACCTACTGGAAGAGCAGACCAGGGATTTTCTCCTTGGCGCCCTCATAGTCAGGACCGTAATCGGGGGTCTGGAGGTCAACATACGTGTCCATCATTATCTGGAATTTCCTCATGATGTCCCACTGCGTCTTGAAGGCGGGGTCCTTAGCCGCTTCCTCATCGGCTAACCGCCAGGAGATGGTGCGCCAGGTGTTCTGCATCTCGGGGGTTTCGTAGGTTATGATAGCCTTCCCTACAAGTTTGCCTGAAGCCATGAGTTCGGCACTCTGAATCCAGTCCTGGGTGCCGTAGCTGATGGCATGGCGCAGGGTACACAGGTAGAAGATGTGCTGGAGGTCCGCGGGCAGGCTGTTCCAGGAATCCCGGTTGACCAAGAGGTCAGAGGATTCGGAGAGCTTGTGGATGCCGGGGAAGCCGGTGTACTTGCAGATGTCCATGTAGCCCGACAGGTTGTTGCTGTATGGGGTGCCCAGCTCGGCGGCGTCCATAACCCCCGTCTGCAGGGCGGAATACACATCGGAGCTGGGGACGAAAATGCCCTTCGCCCCCATTTCGGTGGCGACAAGCTGGCTCCAGCCGGTGCCCCGGAAGGTAAGACCGACGAAGTCAGCCGGCTTTAAGAGGGGCTTCTGCGCCAGGTACTCGGCTTCCGGTGCCCGCATTGCGGAGTTGAACGCGAAAATCTTGATTTCGGGGAACTTTTCCTCCATTACCAGCCTGAATTTGTCGCCGCCGGAGAGCCGGTCATCTTCGGTATGACCGAACTGCCAGCAGGTGTGCACCAGAGAGGTCATACCGCCGGCAATCTGCCCCATGAGCTCAAAACGCAGGTCCTTGGTTGACCAGTTGCTCATGGCAAGACTACCCCCCACCTCCACGGCACCGGTCATGACGCCGTCGAACATCTCGGTGCTGCCGATGATGGCGCCGGACGGGAAGATATCAAGGTTAATGCGCCCGCCCGATGCGGTCTTGAGGTCGTCCGCAAATTCAGCAAAAGCCCAGTAGCCGGCGGAGCCAGCGGTTGAGCCCGTCTGGAAACGCCAGTTGAAGACCTCACCGGCTTTGGCTGGAGCAGTTGGGGCAGTTGTGGTTTTGCCGGGAGTAGCGGTGGTTTTACCCGGGGTAGTCGCGCCGGGTGTGGTTGCCGTCGGCGCGGCGCCCCCGCCGCAGCCGGGCAGGACACTTAGGACGAGTGACAGAACAAGAGTTAGACCAACCAGTGCCATTAGTATTCTTCTCTTCACCTATTTGCCTCCTTTAAGTCCTATCTCGGTGAATACCTGTCACCATAGATTGGCACCTTCTATAATCCCTACCTCCTTTCTGTCTCGTGGACACAAGAGTCTTGAGATGATATTTCACAAAAAAGAACCCACACGCATAGCGGTGGGTCCTCAGGCAACCCCTTTAGTCACCAGTAGGCCAGTCAACCAGGAGGAGTCTACCAGCACGTAAGCCTCTCTTTCCTCAAAGTAGTCGGGTTATCAGGTGTTCAGGTTTGATTCACTGGTGCCAGGTTCTTTATAGTCGCACGCTATTCTAGCAATAGCCGTGTGCCTTGTCAACACTGTCTTTTAGACGCCATCTGCCGAGAGGTTTCGGTGTTGACACCATCGTAATTGGCGGGATACAATGAGCCTCCAGAAGCAGGATTTTCAAACGAGGTGAATAGTGGAAAGTAAACTGGAAGCTAAGATGAAGACATCGCTGGTGGACGGCAAGCTGCCCTGTGCCGTCTGTTTTCAGCTCGCCCGAGAATTCAATGTGCCCGTTAGCCAGATTGGCGAGCTGGCGAACAAACTCAATCTCAGGGTCTCAAAGTGCCAGTTGGGTCTTTTCAAGTAAGCCGGTTAAGCTATGCGCTTACTTCAGATAGCAGAGTCATAAGGGGGCGACTTTTGGTCGTCCCCAGTTTAGCGGGTCTCTCACATAGCTATTGCAATTAGCAAGACTGGTCGCTATAATTGCTATCTATCTTTGCCAGAACCTAGCCCATAAAAAGTTCGGAGGAGAGGGAAATGAAGAAAACGTTGCTGAAACTGGCATTACTTTTGACGGTGGTGGCGGTGGTGGTGCTGGGGGTAACGGGCTGTACTACCAAGCCCAAGGAGAGCTACAAGGTAGGGGCGGTCTTTGCCGTAACCGGCTTCAACGCGCCTCTCGGCACGCCGGAAAAGCAGACGGTAGAGATGATGGTGGAGCAGATAAACGCCAGGGGTGGCATCAACGGGCACCCGCTGGAGGTCATCGTTTACGACACCACCAGTGTTACCGACGAGTGCGTTAAGCTAACGAAGAGGCTTATTGAACAGGACAAGGTTCTCGCCGTGATTGGTCCGACCGCAACCGGAGAGAGCCTTGCCATAATTGACACCATGACCAAGGCGGAAACGCCTCTTGTCTCCTGCGCTGCTTCGGCGACCATTGTCAAGAGTGCTGATGGCACGGTGCCAAAGTGGGTCTTCAAGACACCCCAGTCGGATGTGCTGGCGATTAACGAAATCACCGAATATCTGAGCGGTCAGGGCATTAATAAGGTAGCGCTCCTCACTGACGCCGGCGGTTTCGGCAAGACGGGTTTAGCCGCCCTTGAGGTTGAGCTACCCAAAGTCAATTTTAACATCGTTGCCAAAGAGAGCTTTGGCACTGCGGACACCGACATGACCACCCAGCTCACCAAGATAAAGGGCACCGACGCCCAGGCGATTATCGTCTGGGGTACCAACCCCGGGCCGGCTCTCATTGCCAAGAATGCGAAACAGCTGAATATGACCCTTCCCATCATTAACAGTCATGGCATCGCCAATATGGATTTTATTACCCTGGCAGAGGATGCGGCTAACGGCATCATCTTCCCGGCGGGCAAGCTCCTCGTTGCCGAACAGCTTTCTGACAGTGACCCTCAGAAAGCCCTTCTGGTGCAGTATAAGAAGGACTTTGAGGCAAAATACGGCGCCGGCACCACCAACACCTTCGGCGGTCATGCCTATGACGCCCTGACCATGGTAGTCGAAGCCTTGAATAAAGTCGGTCCTGATAAGGCGAAAATGCGTGATTACATTGAAAACAACATCAAGAACTTCCCCGGCACCGGCGGGGTTTTCAACATGTCACCGACCGACCACAATGGTCTCAGCAAGGGCGCCTTTGTCATGATTAAGATTGTTGACGGGAAGTGGACCTGGCTTAAATAAACTGCCTCCTGGCGCCGGGAAGATTTTTGGAATCAGGGCAGGTAGCCGTGGACTTGGAGTCTGGCTTTAGCCATGAGTGGCCTCGTGCTGAGTCAGGTAATTCAGTACTTTCTCTCTGGCGCTACCACCGGTAGTGTCTATGCCCTGATTGCCCTGGGTTTCACTATCGTCCACAGCGTCACCGGCATCATCAATTTCGCTCAGGGCGAGTTCGTCATGCTGGGGGGGATGGTCACCTATCTATTTTTCAGGTCGCTCCATCTCCCCCTCTGGCTCGCCTCCCTTTTTTCTGTAGCCACGGTTACTCTGGTGGGACTGCTTCTGGAGAGAGTGGCGCTCCGGCAGAGCCATCAGGCTTCAGTGGTCAGCCTCATTATGGTCACCATCGGTGCCTCTATATTCCTGCGGGGAGTTGCCGGAGAAATCTGGGGCAAGAACCCTCTGCCCCTGCCGGCTTTCAGCGGCGAGAAACCGATAGTGTTTTTCGGGGCGGCAATCCAGCCCCAGAGTCTCTGGGTAATCGGGGTCATGCTGTTTTTCACTTTGCTCTTTCACCTGCTTATGTCGCGAACCCTGCTGGGTAAAGCCCTGAGAGCCTGCAGCCTGAACCGGCGTGCCGCCGAGATTACCGGCATCAATGTCCGGGGCATGTCGCTCCTCAGTTTCGGGGCGGCGGCGGCGCTGGGGGCGATTGGCGGTATTGTGATTGCGCCGATGACGCTCACCGCTTACGATATCGGGGTTATACTGGGGCTCAAGGGGTTCGTCGCCGCGGCGATGGGTGGCCTCTCCAGCCAGCCCGGGGCGGTTATCGGCGGGCTCGCTCTCGGCATTCTGGAGGCCTTCGGTGCCGCCTACCTGAGCTCCGCTTATAAGGACGCCATCGCGCTATTTGTTTTCTTCGTCTTCCTTCTGGCGCGTGCCCGAAGCTTGTCTGGAAGTGAGTTCTGATGCGACGTATGTTTCGGGGAAGATGGGACTTTGCGGCGATAGCCCTGGGTCTGGTGCTGCTTCTGGCATTACCCTTCCTCCTTAACCCTTACTACACCAGTATCGCCATTTTCGTCGGCATCTACACCATCGTCACAGTCGGTCTATGTCTCCTGATGGGTTACACGGGGCAGGTCTCGCTGGGCCAGGCGGCTTTCTATGGACTGGGGGCTTACATCTCGGCTATCCTGAGCAAGAGCTACGGTGTGTCCCCCTGGCTGGCGATGGCCATCGCCGCCCTGGTCACGGGGGGCTTCGCCTACATCGTTGGCGTGCCCATTCTGAAGCTCAAGGGTAACTACCTGGCGATGGCGACACTGGGATTGGGCATCATCACCTATATCGTTTTCCGTGAGGCGGAGCATTTCACCGGCGGGCAGACGGGGCTACCCGGAATTCCATATCTTTCTGTCTTTGGTTTTGTTTTCAATACCGATAAAAAATACTACTATCTGGTCTGGGCTTTCTGTCTGGCGATACTGCTCATCTCCCAGAACATTGTTAACTCCCGCACGGGCAGGGCGCTTAAAGCCATCCGGGACAGTGAAATTGCCGCCGAGTCTATAGGTATTGATGTCGCCAAGCTCAAGGTCAAGGTCTTCTCCCTGAGTGCGGTCTATGCCTCGCTGGCGGGGAGCCTGTACGTCCACTATATCACCTATATCAGCCCCCAGCCTTTTGATTTTCTCTTTTCGGTGCGGCTTCTCGTCATGGCGGCGGTGGGTGGGCTGGCGAGCATCTGGGGGGCTATCTTCGGCACGGCGACAGTGAGCCTGCTTGGCGAGACTCTTCACAGCGTCGGCGAGCTGGAGACCATCGCCTTTGGCTTTGTCCTCATGGTTACGGTAATTTTCTTGCCCCGCGGTCTATGGGTAAGCTTGGTCGGCTGGCTCAAGGAGAAGAAGTATTACACGGAGGGAAAACGCCGTTGAACCAGTATATCCTGGAGGTTGACCAGTTGACCAAGGCGTTCGGCGGTCTGGTCGCTCTGAACAACCTTGACCTTAAAATCGAGGCGGGCAGGATAACCGCCATTATCGGACCCAACGGGGCGGGCAAGACCACCCTGTTTAATGTCATCACCGGCGTTTATACTCCCACAAAGGGCAGGGTGCTTTTTCAAGACCGTTCTCTCGCCGATACAACCCCGGTGGAGAGAGTGGGGCTTGGTATCGCCCGCACCTTCCAGCAGGTTCTGCTCTTCCGGGAGATGACGGTTCTGGAAAACATCATGTCGGCGCGCCACCTGAGGACACGGAGCGGCTTTCTGGGCTCAGGTTTGAGACTCTTCGGAGCAGTTCGTGAGGAGGAGAATATCCTTCTGGACAGTGACCGCTTCCTTAATCTGGTGGAGCAGGGGAGGCAGGCACATCAGTTAGCCGGGGAGATACCGCTGGGTCAGCAGAAGCTGGTCGCTATCGGCAGGGCGCTGGCGACAGAACCGAAGTTGCTGCTTCTGGATGAGCCGGGGGCGGGTCTCAACACCATGGAGAAAAGGGGACTCGGCGACCTCATCAAGCGCATCCGCGAGATGGGTATCACCGTGGTTCTGGTGGAACACGATATGGAGCTGGTCATGGGCACTGCGGAGCGGGTGATTGTACTTGACTACGGCGAGAAGATTGCCGAAGGTACTCCGGGGGAAATCCAGCGCAACAAGCGGGTGATTGCCGCCTATCTGGGGGAGGAGGGGGCGGGACTCTGATGCTTACCGTCAGCGATGTTTCCGTGAGCTACGGGCATCTGACTGCCCTCCGAGAACTCTCCCTTACTGTTGCCGATAAAGAGATTGTTACCGTCATCGGGGCTAACGGTGCTGGTAAGAGCACTCTGCTCAAGGCAATCGCCGGGCTGGTGCCGATAGCCGGGGGTTCAATACATCTGGATGAGCGGGTGCTAAGCGGTCTTGCCCCCCACCAGAGAGTGGGACTGGGGTTGGGTTATGTCCCCGAGGGTCGTGAGCTATTTGCCCCGCTCTCGGTTCTGGACAACCTGCTCCTGGGGGCTTACCGCCGGCGTGGGGGGCTCAGCCTTCTGGGCGACATCGGCTGGTTCAGTCGTCTTCCCGAGGTGGTGTCAGGGCTTGACTATGTCTTTACCCTCTTCCCACGGCTCGAGGAGAGAAAGGGTCAGCTCGCCGGGAGTCTCAGCGGTGGTGAGCAACAGATGCTTGCCATCGGGCGGGCGCTCATGTCCCGCCCCCGGCTTCTGCTCCTGGACGAGCCTTCGCTGGGACTCGCCCCGAATCTGGTCAGGGAAATTATGTTGCTCCTCAGGCGTCTTCGGGAAGAAGGGCTGGCTATCCTCCTCGTGGAGCAGGATGCGGTCTCAAGCTTAAAAATTGCCGACAGGGCGGTCGTCCTGGAGCGGGGGCGGGTGACGGCAGAGGGTACTGCCAGGGACATCATGCGGGATGACCGGGTGAGACAAGCCTATCTGGGCAAGGTGGTAATTTAGTACTAGTTGTATAAAGGGACGTAATGATGAATCCGCTCGCCCTGAGCCTGTCGAAGGGCGCCGAAGTGCGCAACACAATTACACAAGAGCGTTACCTTTTGAGTTCGCTTTAACAACCGCTACCAACAGGAGGTCAGGCCATGACTAGAACTGACCTCCTCCGGCTTTATCAACGCCTTGGCCTAACCCTTATTCCACTGAATCCACGCTCTAAGGCGCCGCCGTTGGTCAAATGGCGCAATGGGTGGGAACCCACACCTGCCGAGCTAGAGTGGTGGCTAGCCAAACCTGGCATCAACTGGGGCGCGCGCTGTGGCCCCGAATTGGCTGCCATGGACTTTGATACGCCTGATGCTTTCTACGGCTTTCTGCAGGCCCATCCCCAGGCAATCTCGTGGCCGAGAGTAAGGACAGGGAGAGGCTTCCACCTCTGGGTTAGGCTGAAGAAACCCATACGCTCCCAGAGGGTCGATTGCCTAGAGGTCAAATGCCTAGGCTCCTATGTGGTGGCTCCACCCTCTATTCACCCGAGCGGCGCCCCCTATACATTTGAGATTGCCCCCGATGGTGCTCTGCCAGAGGTAGACCTGGAGGAACTACTGGGTCTTAGTCAAATAGATTCATCACCGGCGCCTAATGCCTATGAATCTATTCGGCAAGCTGCCCCCAGCGACTTTGCCCTACGGTACGGCAAGTCCGCCTATCCCCGGTCGCTCTGTGGCTTGGCTACTAAGGTGCTCACTCGCTCCGATGGCAAGGTGAAACACCTGGTCAGTATGCGGGATTGGAAATGGGACTGCCCCAAGTGTGCCCCCCTTCTGAAGCGCTACTGGATGGAGAAGCTTAGGGGGCTTTCATTTAGATTCATACTCCGATTGCCAAATGAGGCGAAGCCCACCAAATTTCTTCGGCGTGCGGGTAGGCCGGGCTATGCCCACATCGTAGACAATGGCGAAAGCTGGCTATTCCTTATAGGTGGGGAAGCTAAGTCCGTCTGGGCTGAGGCTCACAAGGTAGGCTACGAGCTTATAGTCGGAGATGTTGCCGGAGACCCAACACCAGAGCAAATCAAAGAGTGCCTGGAACAGGCCCTGTGTCGTGAAGATGAGCCGCTCAATACTAGACGTAAGGTAACTCACAGCCGGCGGCTTTTCAATAAGCCGGCTCAGGATAATAGCAGTGATGAATCTAAACAAACAGGCGATTGTGGTCAGGAGAGTGGAAACATGAGTGATTCAGCGGAGACGGGATCTCCGAAGTGGCATACGGAAGTGCTGATGGAACCCATCGAAGAAGTAGCCAGAAAACTGGAGAAGGAGGGATGGCGTATCTTCTGGAAATCCGAGGCCGAAGCCATTGCTATCAGGGCTGACGCTTCAGAGAACCAGAGTTTGGACATTGTAGAGCTTATGGAAAACCTCGGCATCAAGCTCAAAAAGACGGGCAATGAGTACTCCGGCCTGTGTCCGTTTCATGACGACCATAATCCTAGCCTCTCAGTAAACCGAGAAAAGGGGCTGTGGCACTGCTTTGGTTGCGAGAGGGGTGGTGACTACCATGCGTTTCTAGGCGAGTGGCAAAGGCTCACCGATTCGAGGGGGTTCCGCCAATCCGGAGGGGGATAGGCGTATGACGAAGGTTGTGAGAGGAAAGCTAATCTGAAGAACCGGGTATGGCTGATGTCACAGAGCATGTCACGGAAGAAAAGGATAAGACCTGTACCGAGTACTATGGGAGTTGGCCCCCACGCTAGGGCTTATTTGGGACTCGAGGATGTAGATAGTCTGGAGAAGGCGGCTACGAATTTACGCGACCGGCTACTTATCAGGCTGTTGTTTCACCTGGGATGCCGTGTCTCTGAAGCTCTAGCTCTGAAAGCTGACGACATAGATTTTGCACAGGGCACCGTTACCATCATACATCTAAAGACCCGCCTGAAGCTATCCTGCACCCAGTGTGGGCAAAGACTTGGCAGGAGCCACACATTTTGCCCAAAGTGTGGAAGTAAGGTTGAGAACGCTCAAGCCGAGCAGCAGGAACGTCACCGGCAGCGGGTGCTCCCCATTGACAGCCAGACTTTAGGAATGCTCAAAGAATATATTACGCGTGGCGGTCCGGTTGTCAAGGAGGGGAAGCAGTTAATATTCGGCATTAACCGCCATCGCGCTTGGCAAATCGTCAAAGAGTATGCCGAAAAAGCGGGCCTACCCAAGCTGGTTAACCCCGAAACAGGGAGAGTGCATAATGTTTCTCCGCACAAACTGAGAGACAGCTTCGCTGTAATGGCTGTGAAACACGATGACTCAGGAGACGGCCTTAGGCTTCTCCAAGAACACCTGGGCCATCATAGCTTCAATACCACAGCTAGATACAGGAAAGTGTCAGGCAAGGAGCTCTATGACTGGTATGAAGAATTGTGGAAAAAGAAAGACTCATAAACCTGTCATCTAGGATGATGGAGAAGCATAATGGCTGAACCGCTGAGACCGGCTAGAGGAGGGTTTCTACGGCCCTTTGGCTGCGGCTGGTTTGTTAGAGAGTTTTTGATGGGTCACGGACCCTACGGCTCAACCAGGATAGACCCGAATGTCGGTGCTCCTCAAGCTGATATCTTCCACCACTACAAAGTGGCGCTTATGAGAGCTACGGCGCTGGACAAGGCTACAAGAGCGGAGGAGAGAAGAGCCCGGCGGGAGAAGCGTGCTATTGAGCCCGATAATATTGAAAGGCTTGCCGAAGAATATGTAGCTCGTCTGCCTTACAAAGGACACGGCTGCCGCTACCATAGCTTTGTGGTGTACTTCTCCAACCTCCAGCGTCTGGGGTGGGTAGAGCCCAGTGGCTATGAAGAGCCATCGGCCTTTCAAAGTAACTACCCTCCTGGTCAGCCGAGGCGGTACTACCGGCTGACACCGGCAGGTCTTCATGCTGGAGAGCACGCCTGGATAAATCCCTACCTTGCTCTTTATAGCTCAAGGCTGAGTAGGTAATCTTCCAACGATGATACATGCTTTTCTAAAGCTACCACCATACTGAAAAACCGGAGGATAAATGGCTAACAGGGTGCTGTTTCAAATGGCCCCCGTCTTGTTCATTGACTTGTTCAAATAGTGTTCAGATGTTGTTCAAGTGACGGTTCAAATGGCTGTTCATATGTTCATCATTTGTTCAAATGCCCACCACCGGTTAAAGTATAAAATTGCAGGTAAAGGAGGTTGTCAGTGGACAGGTTATCAACCAAGAAAAAGGTCGCCATAGTCGGGCACTACCTATCAGCTCTAGGCTACAGAGAAATTGCCGCCAAGCACCATGTCAGTACAGGGACAGTTGCCAACGTGGTCGCTGACCTTAAGGCAGGAAGATTTCCAGAAGCAGGTGATGTCGGTGAACAGATTGAACAACTGAAAGATTTGTCTCTTGACCTTAAGCAGGCGAACTTGACTCCCGGAAAGTGTGCCATGGGGCTTATGGTTCTTGCTCGAATCAATGAATGTGGACTTGACCCGGCTGACATCGACCGCTGGCCTCTGATTCTCAAGTCAATAGGAAATAACGATGAGGCTCAGGAGTTTATCAGGCTGGTCTACAGCATCGAGGAGGTTCAAAAGAGGACCGGCCTCAACCTGGATGGTCTCCACGATAAAGTCCACGAACTGGAAAAGAAAGCAGTCGAACTGGAGCCCGTATCCGGCAAATTGGTGGAATGCAAAAAGCAGATTGTTGAACTAAGCAAGCAGCGAAGTGAGCTTTCTAGCGAGGTGGCTAATCTTGAAGAGAAATGTAAAGTGCTGAACCCACAGGTTAAAGACCTGGAAAAGCGGAAAAAGGATTTATCGCGCCGCGTCACAGAAATGGAGCCGAGGGCCCAGAAAGCTGAAACTACTCTCAGTAACCTGAGCCAGGAGATACGGAAATTTCAGGATATCGGATTCACCTTTGAGGAACTGGCTGAATTCTGTCAGAGAGTACAAGCCATTGCACGGCGTCACACTATCAAGCCAGGCGAAATCAGGGGCCGACTATTACGTGAGTTAGAAATCCTGGACAAGGGGCTCGGATTAGAAGCACTGATAAAGAGCAAACACCTGGAACTGAAAGAAGCAAAGCAAGCTGTTACTGCGACTGAAAAGGAACTCGAAACCACCAGAGCGGTTGTTGGCAGTCTCAAACAGGAGAAAACGAAGCTGGAGGCCAGCATTAAAGAAACCAGGGAGGGAGTAAGCCAGGAGATCGCCAGAATCATCCCGGTTGCC
>JAZDNC010000072.1:0-6737 GCA_043800335.1 Chloroflexota bacterium | reverse complement strand
GGCGGTAAGTATTGATAAAATCCCTAAAGATATGATGATTGTTGACATCGGCACCAAGACAACGGAGAACTTTGTCAGCGAGCTTAATAAGTGCAAGACCGTATTCTGGAACGGGCCTATGGGAATATTCGAAATTCCCGAGTTTGCCCGGGGAACGAAAGCCCTGGCGAATGCCCTTGCCAGCCTGAAAGCGACCACGGTCATCGGTGGCGGTTCTACCGCCGACGTCGTTACCGAGCTCGGATTAGCGGGAAAGATGACTCACGTCTCAACCGGCGGTGGGGCTTCGGTGAATTTCCTAGGCGGCGAGAAGCTACCCGGAGTTGAGGCGCTTCTGGACAAGAAGTAATTCAAAACCGATTTCTTGACATAACAGAAGGGAGATGAACCACGGTTAGTATCGACGTGTTCAAAGAGCTCTCTCTCAAGACCGAAAGCAAGATTGTGCTCCTGGTGCTTGATGGACTGGGCGGACTACCCCATACCGAGACCGGCAAGACAGAGCTGGAGATGGCACGTACGCCCAACCTTGACAGGCTCTCTGCCGGAGGCATCTGTGGACTCGTAGACCCGCTCAGCCCTGGGATTACGGTAGGGAGTGGGGTGGGGCACCTTGCCCTCTTCGGCTATGACCCGCTGACCTATGACATCGGGAGGGGAGTGCTTGAGGCGGTGGGTATAGACTTCGACTTAAAGCCCGGAGACGTAGCGGCGCGAGGGACCTTCTGCACCGTGGACAAATCAGGCATAGTCGCAGACCGGCGCGCCGGGAGAATCTCGACCGAGAAGAACGCTGAGCTCTGCCGTCTCTTGGCCGGCATGGTAATAGATGGAGTAGAAGTGCTAGTTTCCCCAGTGAGGGAACACCGCTTCGCCGTCGTCTTCCGCGGCGAGGGTCTCTCCCCCGACTTGAATGACACCGACCCCTCCAGGGAAGGACTGGCACCAAATCCGGTCAAGGCGCTTACGCCCTCGGCTGAGAAGCTGACTAGAGTAGTCAGCGAATTCATTAGCCGCGCCCAAAACGAGCTCAAGAGCCAGCACCCGGCTAACATGATTCTGCTGAGGGGGTTTTCCGAGTTGCCGCAAATACCATCAATGAACGAAATCTACAAGCTTACCCCGGCTGCCGTCGCCAGCTACCCGATGTACCGCGGTCTCGCCAAGCTGGTGGGAATGACAACGCTGAAAACCGGTACCAGCATCCAGGAGGAGTTCGAGACCCTCAGGCAAAACTGGGGGAGTTATGACTTCTTCTTCGTTCACATCAAAGGCACAGATAGCGCCGGTGAGGACGGGGACTTCACCCGCAAGGTCAGGGTCATTGAAGATTTTGACCGGGCTTTACCGGTAGTAACCAGCCTTGAGCCAGCGGTAATAGTGGTCACCGGCGACCACTCGACCCCGGCGATGCTCAAAGCCCATAGCTGGCACCCGGTGCCGGTCTTGCTCTACTCCAGATGGTGCCGTGCCGACGGCAAGCCCCATCTGAGTGAAACTAACTGCCTTAGCGGGGGCATGGGGCGGCTGCCGATGACCCAGCTCATGCCCATGATGATGGCGAACGCCTTGAAGCTGACCACTTTCGGCGCCTGAAGATTTTGGAGGGAGAATGAGAAAACCACTGATTGCAGCTAATTGGAAGATGAACACGACTTTAGATGAAGGCATCGCCCTGGTTAATGCCATCAAACTTTCGCTGGAGAAGACTAACAGCGTTGAATCCCTCATCTGCCCGCCTTTTGTCTCTCTTGTCCCCATTTCCGGGATAATCAAGGGTAGTCCAATAAAACTTGGTGCCCAGAACCTCTACTTCGAAGAGAAAGGGGCTTTCACCGGCGAGATATCACCCTTAATGCTAAAGGGTGTCTGTGAGTATGTCATCCTGGGACACTCGGAGCGCCGCCAGTACTTCGGTGACACCGGTGAAGTTGTCAATAAGAAGATTAAGGCGGCGCTTAAAGCCGGGCTTAAGCCAATCCTCTGTGTCGGGGAAAATCTTAAAGAGAACGAAGCTGGGAAGACAGATGCGGTTGTCGCCGGGCAACTCCGGGACGCGCTGGGGGGCGCGAGCGAACCAGATGGTCTGGTTATCGCCTATGAGCCTATCTGGGCAATTGGCACCGGTAAAGCCGCCACGGCAAAGCAGGCAGGTACTACCATCGGCTTTATCCGCCAGACCCTTACCTCAATTTACAACCGAGAAATCGCCGGCACGACCCGCATCCTCTACGGCGGCAGTGTCAATCCCGATAACACCGCCGACCTTATGCGTGAAGCTGAGATAGATGGAGCGCTGGTAGGCGGAGCCAGTCTCAGAGCGGAGCAGTTTACCGCTATTGTCACCAAGACCGCCGAAGTTAAAGCCACCAAATGAGCCATCTGGTCGCCGTTGTTGGGCCCACCGCCGTCGGGAAGAGCCAGTTAGCCCTTACCCTTGCCCGGAGCTTTAAGGGCGAAATCGTAAACGCGGATAGCCGTCAACTCTACCGACATATGAATATCGGGACTGCCAAACCAACCCCGGAAGAGCTCGCCCTGGTGCCTCACCATCTGATTAACATCCTTAACCCCGATGAACACTTCAGCCTTGCCCAGTACCGGAAGCTGGCTTACGAAACAATTGAAGAAATAGAAGGACGCCAGAAGCTGCCCATTCTGGTCGGGGGCACCGGACTCTACGTCTGGACAATTCTGGAGAACTGGCAGATACCGCGGGTAGCACCCGACACCAACTTCAGGAAAAACCTTGAGGATAAAGCCAGAGTCCAAGGAACTCCCGCACTCTACGGGGAGCTACTTAGTGTCGACCCTGAAGCCGCCGCGAAGATTGACCCCCGAAACCTGCGCCGTATCATCAGGGCACTTGAAGTCTACCAGTCCACCCGGACCCCATTCTCCCGTCTCCTGAACAAAAGCTCTCCACCCTTCGATAGTCTCATTGTGGGACTGACCCAGGAGAGAGCGAAGTTATATCAGCGGATTGACCGGAGAGTTGAAGAGATGATAGCGAAGGGGCTGGTAAAAGAGGTGGAAAATCTCATGCGGATGGGCTATCATTTAGAGTTACCCGCCATGTCTGCCATTGGGTATAGGCAAATTGGCATGTCCCTGAAAGATGAGCTTACGCTGGATGAGGCGATAAGAAAAATCAAGATCGAGACCCACCGCTACGCCCGCCAGCAGTACGGCTGGTTTCGCCTGGCTGATGCCAGAATAAATTGGTTTGATGTGGGTGAGGAACCTGAGGCAGCCATAAAGACGCTGGTCGCTGGTTTCCTGGAGAAGACTTAGCGGTGATTGGACTCGGAGTCTTGGTGATTATAATTATCGCTTTTGGTTTGATAATTTACTATGCGTCACGTTAAAAATAGGGGAAAGCTATGGATTTCACCAAGATACATGGTGCCGGCAACGATTTTATCCTGATAGAGCCGGACAAAAGACGCAACTGGTCGAAACTGGCGGTAGCCATATGCGACCGTCACTTCGGCATCGGTGGCGACGGGCTTTTACTGGTGATGCCTTCGAAAAGAGCCGATGTCACAATGCGTATCTTTAATGCCGATGGCTCCGAGGCTGAAGCCTGTGGTAACGGGCTCAGGTGCGTAGTGAAGTACGCCGTAGAGAACCGATTGGCAAACCCAAAAGCAAAGGAAATCTTAATCGAGACTATCGTCGGGATAAGAAGGGCGGAGATTAAAACCAGAAGCGGCAAACTGACCGGCGTCCGGATTGGCATGGGTAAACCCTTTTTTGCGGCGGAAAAGATACCGGTTAGCCTGAAAGGGAACGCCAGTCTACTTGACATAAAAACAATGCTCAGCTATTCGGTAAAGGTAGCAAACAGTGAACTAAGGCTCTACTTTGTTTCCATGGGCAACCCCCATGCGGTCTATTTCACCGGTAAGCCGGTAAAAGACTTCTCGCTCGCAGAAGTTGGGTCTCTGATTGAGCACCACGCAATGTTCCCCAAACGGACAAACTTTGAAGTAGCCAGAGTCCTGAACCGAACTGAAATTGAGGAGAGGACCTGGGAGCGTGGGGTAGGAGAGACACTCGCCTGTGGCACTGGCATCGCCGCGGTGGCGGTCGCCGCCAGGCTGCTGGGCTATACCGATAGCCAGGTTGCGGTAAAAGCATCCGGCGGGACTCTGAATGTAGGCTGGGACGGTATGGGGGAGGTAATGCTGGGAGGCCCCGTGGAGATTGTATTCAGCGGGAAGTGGCAGGATTAGCAAATTAGATGAGAGAAGATAAGGAGGCAAGATGAGGCTATCAAAAAGGCTCGACACCCTAGAGCCATACCTTTTCGTAGAGATAAGCAAGAAGATTGCCGCCAAAAGGGCGAAGGGAGAAGATGTTATCACCTTTGCCATCGGCGACCCCGACATCCCGACGCCGAAGCATGTCATTGACCGTCTAATTAAAGAAGCCCAAGTTCCAGCGAATCACCGCTATCCCGAATCCGACGGGCTGCCCGAATTAAGGCGTGCCGTTGCCTCATGGTATGAAAAAAGATTCGGGGTCAGGCTTAATCCTGATAAAGAGATAACGCCCTTGATTGGCGCCAAGGAAGGGCTGGCACACATGGCTTTCTGCCTCATCGACCCGGGGGATGTGGCTCTCATCACCGACCCGGCTTACCCGGTCTATGCCATCGCCACCAGACTGGCAGGCGGCGAGGCCTACTACCTTCCGCTCACCCGGGAGAACAATTTCCTCCCCGACCTGGCCAGCATCCCCAAAGAGATACTTAAGAGAGCCAGGGTGCTCTGGCTCAACTACCCCAACAACCCGACCGGGGCGGTCGCCCCGCTTGAGTTCTTCGAGCAGGCGGTTAAATTCGGCCGGGAAAATAATATTGTTGTCTGCCATGACGGCCCTTACAGCGAGGTCGCCTTTGACGGCTACAAGCCGGTGAGCTTTCTTCAGGCAGAAGGCGCCATGGGCTGCGGCATGGAGTTCCATTCTCTCTCCAAGACCTACAACATGACCGGCTGGCGCATCGGTATGGCGGTGGGTAACGCCGAGCTTATCGCCGCTCTCAAAAACATCAAATCAAACATGGACTCGGGGATTCCACAGGCGATTCAGTACATGGCAATCACCGCCCTCACCGGGCCTCAGGATGTCATCGAGGAACACAATGCCATCTATCAGAGACGGCGTGACGTCGTTATCTCAGCCCTGCGCAGGCTCGGCATTGAAGCCGAGGTACCGAAAGCCAGCCTCTACGTCTGGGCTAAAGTGCCCGAGGGCTATACCTCGGCCAGCTTCGCCGGCGCGCTTCTGGATGAGCTTAATATCGTGGTGACTCCGGGCAGGGGCTACGGCAAGAGCGGCGAGGGCTACATCCGTATATCTCTCACCCTTTCTGATAAAGACCTCAACCGCGGTATGGCGCGACTGGCAGAGTGGCAAGGACTCAGAAGAGGGACACCTAAAAGATAATTTGACATAAAATAGGGGGCGTTCTACGAAAACCACAGTGGTCAGCCGGGAGGCTCCGGAGCGAGCCTGGCTGGTAGCGGTAGAGAGCGAAGATAGTAACATCTGGCAGGCGCAGAGTTCAATAGATGAGCTGGCTCGACTTGCCGAATCAGCCGGGGCTGAGGTGGTGGGGAGGCTTACCCAGCGTCTCAAGTCGCCCCATAAGACTCACTACTTGGGCAAGGGGAAAATTGAAGAGCTAGCATCTCTTAAAAGCAGTCAGAACTTTCAGGTCGCAATATTCGATGACGAGCTGACGCCACTCCAGCAGCTCAATCTGGAGAAAGTCTTACGGGTTAAGGTCATTGACCGGGCGGCTCTTATCCTGGACATTTTTGCCAAGAGGGCCAAAACCCGCGAAGGGCAGTTACAGGTGGAGCTAGCGCAGCTTCAATATATATTACCGCGCCTTGCCGGGCAGTGGAGCCATCTGGAGAGGCTCGGCGCCGGCATCGGCACCAAGGGGCCCGGTGAATCCCAGATGGAAACCGACCGGCGACTGATTCGCCACCGGATTCAAATACTGAAAAAGAGGATTGAAGAGATAAGGAGACACCGCGAGCTTTACCGGTCGAGACGGCACCGCAGTGGTCTGCCGATAGTCTCTCTGGTCGGCTACACCAACGCCGGGAAGAGCGCCCTTTTCAATACCATCACCCGGGCTGACGTTCTGACCCGGGATAAGCTCTTCAGCACCCTGGACCCGACCACACGGCGGATGCGGCTGGACGGCGGCGGGATGGCGCTCCTCACCGACACCGTCGGATTCATCCAGAAGCTACCCCCGACCATCGTCACTGCCTTCCGAGCCACGCTGGAAGAGCTGTCTGAAGCCAGTCTCCTTATCCATGTGGTTGACCTGACCTCGCCCAATGCCGCCGAGCAGTGCCAGACAGTAGAGGGAATCCTCAGAGAATTAGAGGTCTCGGAAAAACCACGCCTCACGGCACTGAACAAGATTGACCTGCTTCCGGATAAGAAGAGCCACTGGGATGAGACCAGGGTTATGGACTATCTCGCCAGCCACATCGAACCAGGTGATGATGATACTATTTTTATCTCTGCGGTGAAGGGCTGGGGGCTAGGCAAACTCAGGGAGCGGATTACCACCATCCTAAAAGCGAGAGATGTCGCGATACCAGCGCCGGCTGGTCAAGATTTTTCTTTGCCAATTTCGTAGAGGCCAAGTTTCTCCTTGGATAGATAAAGACGCCCGTCTTTCGTTTCGCGAATAATATCCGCCT
>JAZDNC010000045.1:0-6663 GCA_043800335.1 Chloroflexota bacterium | reverse complement strand
TGTCAATCCGGATGAGGGAATCCTCACTGCCGAACATAAACTCAGAGAGTGCCCTCGCCAGCTCGGTCTTACCGACCCCGGTAGGCCCCATAAAGATGAAGTTGCCGATGGGATGACGTGGGTCTTTAAGCCCGGCGCGCGCCCGTCTTACCGCCTTGGCGATGGTCACGATAGCCTCATCCTGCCCGACAATGCGCTTGTGTAAGGCATCTTCCATGTGCAGCAGGCGCTCGGTCTCATCCTTGGTGAGCTGAACCAGAGGGATGCCCGTCCACATGCTGACCACCTCGGCGATGTCCTTTTCGCTGACCATGGGCTTCTGGCTGTCCCGCTCGGCGTGCCACTCCGCCTCCAGCTTCTTCAGCTTGTCCTCTACCTGGATTTCCCGCTCCCGTAGTTCGGCGGCGTAGTCGTACTGCTGGGCGCTCAGGGCGGTGTCCTTGTCCTTACGCATGGTGTCAAGGGCAGAGCGGGCTTCCTTTAAGCCAATTGGCGTAGCCCGCTGTCTTATCCTGACGCGGGAGGCAGCCTCAT
The DNA here is from genome assembly GCA_043800335.1 of Chloroflexota bacterium. Lineage (GTDB taxonomy): Bacteria > Chloroflexota > Dehalococcoidia > Dehalococcoidales > JAZDNC01 > JAZDNC01. The sequence goes on along the minus strand of JAZDNC010000045.1, from coordinate 6,129 downwards.
CAATGAGGTCAATCGCCTTGTCGGGGAGAAAACGGTCAGGGATGTAGCGCGATGACAGATTAGCCGCTGCCACCACCGCTTCATCGCTGATACCTACCTTGTGATGGTCTTCATAGCGGCTTTTGATGCCGCGCAGGATACTTACGGTCTGTTCGACCGTCGGCTCCTCAACCATGACCGGCTGGAAGCGCCGCTCCAGCGCCGGGTCACGCTCAATATACTTGCGGTAGTCATCCAGCGTGGTTGCCCCGATGCACTGGAGCTCGCCGCGGGCGAGCGAGGGTTTAAGGATGTTAGCCGCGTCCACGGCACCCTCGGCGGCACCGGCGCCGACCAAGGTATGGAACTCGTCAATGAATAGGATGCAGTTGCCGGCGGCTTTAAGCTCCTCGATAATCTTCTTGAGGCGCTCCTCAAACTCACCGCGGTACTTGGTGCCGGCGACGACCATGGGCATGTCAAGGGTGATGATTCTCTTACCCTCAAGGGTCTCGGGAACGTCACCGGCGATGATGCGGTGGGCTAGTCCCTCCACAATCGCTGTCTTGCCCACCCCTGGCTCGCCGATGAGGGCGGGGTTGTTCTTGGTGCGGCGGGAAAGTATCTGGGTTACCCGCTCTATCTCTTTCTGCCGTCCGATGACCGGGTCAAGCTTGCCGGCGAGTGCCTGTGAGGTCAGGTCGGCAGAGAGCTGGTCGAGGGTCGGGGTGCGGCTCTGGCTCCGACCGAGGCGTGCCCTCGGCGTCTCCTGACTCAGGACGCGCAGGGTCTCGGCACGGGCTTTCTCTAAGGTTATACCTAGGCTCGCCAGGACATTGGCGGCAACCCCCTCGCCTTCGTGTAATAGACCGAGTAAGAGGTGCTCGGTGCCAATGTAGTTGTGCCCCAGCTGGCGTGCCTCATCAATGGCGAGTTCAATAACTCTCTTGGCGCGCGGAGTGAGGTTAATCTCGCCTGTCCCCGGCTTTTCACCATGCCCGATAATAAACTCAACCGCCTGGCGGGTGCGTCCCAGCCCCGCCCCCAGATTAGTTAACACCTTGGCGGCGACGCAGTCATCTTCCCTCACCAGTCCCAGCAGAATGTGCTCGGTGCCAATATAGTTATGGTTCAGGTGCTGGGCTTCCTCCTGAGCCAGGGTTAAGACCCGGCGCGCCCGCTCTGAAAACTTCTCAAATCGGCTAGCCATCTCCGTTCCTCCTTAGGCTGACTCCCCAATCCAGCTAGCGCAGCCCCTCAGCTTGCGCTAATTATAATGCAATCAGGGCTGAGCGTCAAAGTGAATCTGGAAAAACTTCATTATAATTATAGCTTTTTCAAGAGGGAACGTCAAAGTAAGGTGGCGTGCGGAGTCGTCATTGCGAGGGCTTCAGCCCGAAGCAATCCGTAAACTCTGTATAGGTCGAAGAGACGGACTCGCTCACTTCTCCAGACCTATCTTTAGAGAGGCTATCCTAATATCGTCATTGCGAGGAGCCCTCTCGCTTAGCTCAGGGTAAACTCCGCGACGTGGCAATCTCATGGGGTGGTGGCTACCTGTTGAACTACTCGTATAAATGGCAGGCTACCTGATGTTCCTGGCTCAGGATTTTCAGTTTCGGGGCTTCTTCCTGACAGCGTGGCATCGACTTGGGGCAGCGGGGGTGGAAGTGACAGCCCGGTGGCGGACTCGCCGGTGAGGGGACTTCGCCGGCAATCAGGCGTCTTGCCTCCTGTCCATGGGAACCGGGGGCGGCGGCGAGCAGTGCCTGGCTGTAGGGGTGGAGACTGTAGCGGAACAGCTCGTCCCTGGATGCTATCTCCACAATCTCGCCGAGATACATTACGGCAACCCTGTCGGAGAGGTGGCCTATCACCGCCAGGTCGTGGGCGATGAATAGGTAGGCTAGTTTGAGTTCGGTCTGCAAGTCCATCAAAAGATTTAAAATCTGTGCCTGAACGGAGACGTCCAGGGCGCTCACCGGCTCGTCGGCGATGATGAGGCGGGGGTTTACTGCCAGGGCGCGGGCGATGCCGACGCGCTGCTTCTGCCCGCCGCTTAACTCGTGAGGGTATCTGGCGGCGTGGTCTCGCTCGAGCCCGACTCTTTCGAGAAGGTAAGCCACCCTTCCCCCTATCTCAGCCTCGCTGACCGAACCATGGATTAGATAGGCTTCGCCGATTGAGTCCCCGATGGTCATCCTGGGGTCAAGGGACGACTGGGGGTCCTGGAAAATCATCTGGGCTTCTCTGCGTAGCGTCTTAAGTTCTTTTTTACTCCGATGGGTGATATTCTCACCCTGGTAGATGATTTCACCTCCAGTCGGCTCCTCCAGTCTTAGGCTCGTTCTCGCCAGGGTAGACTTACCACAGCCCGACTCTCCCACCAGACCCAGCGTCTCGCCTTCATCAAGGTAAAGGGAGACCCCGTCCACCGCCCTTATCCAGCCCGCCTGCCGGGCGAGGAGTCCCCGGGTTATAGGGTAATACTTCCTAAGGTTTTGAAGCTCAATCAGTCTGGTCGTCATGGCTCTGTCCTGTGATAGAGATGGCAGACGACGGTATGCCCCTCTGAGATAATAGTCGCCTCCGGTCTTAGTTCAGAGCAGACTGGTAGCTTCCTTTCACAGCGGGGGTGGAAAATGCAGCCGGGGGGCGGGTCAATCAGACTGGGAATACTGCCGGGGATGGAGGTGAGCCTTCTTTTGCCCAAACTCACATCGGGGCGACAGCCTATAAGTCCCCGGGTATAGGGGTGGCGTGGCTCATTGAGGATTTGGGTGGTGCTACCCGTCTCGACCAGCCTGCCGCCGTACATCACGACGACCCTGTCAGCGAGGCTTCGGACGGAAGCCAAGTCGTGGGTAATGAAGAGGATGGTCATTTGTCTCATCTTTTTTATCTGCAAAAGTATGTCCAGAATCTGGGCTTTCACGGTGGTGTCCAGCGCCGTTACCGGTTCATCGGCGATAAGTATTCCCGGGTCACAGGATAGGGCAATGGCAATCATAACTCTCTGTCTCATGCCGCCGGAGAACTGGTGGGGGTAGTCCTTAATCCTGTCTACCGCCCGGGGGATGCCGACCTGCGCCATAAGCTCCGCCGCCCTCTTTTGAGCCTCAACCTTGGATAAATTCATGTGGAGCCTGATTGGCTCGGCAATCTGGTCGCCAACAGTGAAAACGGGGTTTAGCGATGACTGGGGGTCCTGGAATATCATGGCGATGCGGTTGCCGCGAATCTCTCTTAGCCGGGCACCGGTAAGTCTGAGCAGGTCTTCGCCATGATAGAGAACCTCACCCCCGATAATTTTCCCCGGCGGGCAGTCAACCAGGCGCAGAATTGAGAGTGCCGCCGTGGTCTTGCCGCAGCCCGATTCGCCCACCAGCGAGAGGCACTCTCCCTTTTTTAAGCCGAAGCTCAGGTCGTCGACCGCCTTTACCACCCCCCTTTTGGTAAGGAACTGGGTGGTGAGATGTCTGACTTCTAAGATATTGGCTTCCATAGCTTATCTTCAGCTCCTCGGGTCGAAGGCATCTCTAATCCCGTCCCCTAGGGAGTTGAAAGCCAGGACGGTGAGGAAGAGCATCAGCCCTGGCTCAACCGCAATCCACCAGGCGCTGCGGAGGCTACCCTGTCCGGCGTGAAGAATAACTCCCCAGCTGGTAACCGTCGGGTCGCCCAGACCGATAAAGCTTAATGAGGCTTCACCCAGGATTACCCCGGGTATGGAGAGGGTGGTGATGACGATAACCGAGCTCAGAACATTAGGAATGAGGTGACGGAAGACAATCCTCTGGTCGCTCGCCCCGAGAGCTTTCGCCGCCGTAATAAAGTCCCGCGTCCTCAGTGAAAGGGTTTCGCTCCTGACCAGCCGGGCGACTCCCGTCCAGCCGGTGAGTCCGATGGCAAGGATGATGAAGGCGAGGGAGGGCCCGTAGATGAAAACGATAAGAACCAGGAGTAGGAAGAAGGGGAAAGTCATCATGATATCGGTGAAGCGCATGAGGGCATTGTCCACCCAGCCGCCCAGGTAGGCGGAGACCACACCCAGGACGGTGCCGATGAAAATGGCAAGCAGTGTTGCCAAAAGTCCGATCTGAAGTGAGACCCTGGCGCCGGACACCAGCATCGCCAGTATGTCCCGCCCTTTATCATCGGTGCCGAGAATGTGGCGGGTAGTGCCCACGGTCTTCTGGGTGAAAAACTCATTCGTCTCGCGATTATAGACCGAATTGACACTGGCAAATCCCCAGGGCGGCAGGTTTTTCTCCTCGAAGTTCACTTTGTCAGGGTCCTGGGTGAAAATTGGGCCAACCAAAGCAACGAGAATCAAAAAGATGATGAAAGCAAGTCCCAGAACCGCCAGGCGGTGTCTCCGGGTACGCTCCCAGTAGTAGCCGGTGAGACGCCGGTTGCGGTAAAGTGGGTAGATTACATAAAAGAGGGCGAGGATTGCCAGAAATAGGTAGAGGTAGCCCAGGGGGCTGAGAATCCTGACCGGCAAGAAGACGTCCAGTAAGACAACAGAAGCCAGCCCGGCGAGCGTTGACAAGAAAAGAGGTTTTCTCAGTCTAATCAGCTTGTTTAGCATCTGTTCTAATCGTACCTTATCCTCGGGTCAAGCCAGGTGTAGACGACATCGGTGAGCAGGTTGGTGATGAGGGTTACCAGACTCCCGATAAGGGTTATGGTGATGACCACGGGGTAGTCGCTGGCAAGAACGGCGTTAAAAGAGATTCTGCCCAGTCCCGGGATACCGAAGATGACCTCAGTGAGGTAAGCCCCGCCGAAGACGACCCCGCTCAGGTCAAACATTATGATAGTGATGATGGGCAATATGGCGTTGCGGAAGACATGCTTAACGATGACCACTCTCTCTGGAAGGCCCTTGGCGCGGGCGGTGCGGACAAAATCCAGCCGGAGATTGTCCAGCGTCGCCGAGCGGACGTACCTGGTGTAACCCGCCATCATGCCGGTGCCCAGGGTGAGTACCGGCAGTACTAGCGCTTTCAGGTTAGCCAGAGAGAACAGGGTAAGGCTCGTGTCATAGTAGCTCTTGAACCAGCCCAGCCTTACCGAGAAGATAAGGATGAGCATGATGCCGAGCCAGAAGTTGGGCACGGAGACACCGAGCAGGGAGAAGAAGGTGGCGAGATAGTCAGCCCTGGTGTACTGTTTAACTGCGGAGTAGACGCCGATGAAAATGCCCAGTCCCGCCGAGAAAAGAGTTGAAAGGAGGATGAGCTGGAAGGAGTAGACCCAGTGGCGCTGAATCAGCTCCATGACGGGCATGGAGGTGCTGAACGACCAGCCCCAGTCGCCGCGGAGAAGGTTAAGGACATAGTCAAAGTACTGCTGGTAGAGGGGCTTGTCCAGCCCGTAGCGGGCTTCGATGGCGGCGATGACCTGTGCCGGGTCTTGGACTCTGGAGGACATGTTCGCCAGGTACTTGTCCGCCGGGGAGCTCGGGCCCAGCCGGAGGAGGATAAAGGTAATGGTCATCACCCCCCAAGCGATGAAGAGGCTGTAGATGAGCCTTCTCAGGATGTAGCCCGTGAGTCCGCCCCTCTTCAAGTCCAGCTCCCGTATTCCTCTAAGGCTCAGCGAAGTACCACTCGTGGTAGTTCCAGCCCAGTCTCATCCCCGGGTCAATTCCCATGACATTGGACTTGAAGCCCGAATTGGAGCGGGGGAAGGAAAGGAAGTCTACTGGCTGGTCCCGGGCGATGAGCTGGCTGATTTCGATGTACATTTTCTGGCGGGCTTCTTTCGCCAGGGCGTCCTGGCTCTTTAGTTCTCGGAAAAGCTCATCAACTGTGGGGTTGGCATAGCCAAAGTAGTTTAGTCCGCCCTCAGTGGTGAAAAAAACGTTGGAGCCCGAGGGGGCGATGGTGTGGGTGTTCAGCCCCATCACCATGAGGTCCCAGCTCTCTTCGCTCACCGCATCCGCCCCATTGTTATATCTGGGTTCCTCGTCCGTGCCCGGCACCTTGTTCATCATGTACTGTCTAAGGAGGGTTGCCCAGGGGATGAGCTTAATCTCCACCTCAATACCCAGGTCCGACAGCTCTTGCTTCACCAGAAAGGCGATGTCCTCCCTGATTTTGTTACCCGAGTTGGTGGCGATAACGAACTTGATGGGCTTGC
>JAZDNC010000036.1:0-25103 GCA_043800335.1 Chloroflexota bacterium | reverse complement strand
ACCTACGTACTGGTGAAGTGGTTGAAGAGAGTTGAAGCCAGTGACTTCTACGACCGGACGACGAACTTTAACCCATTCCGCGTCTGAGCTTGTCGGGTATGAAAATCCAGATTCTGGGTGCGCATAACGTCGAGGCGCTGGGCTCAAGATGTGCCAGCATCCTGATTGACGGCAGGCTCGCCCTTGACGCCGGGGCGCTCAGTTCCAGTTTGACTCTTGCCGACCAGCGTAATCTTGAAGCTATTCTTATCACCCACCAGCACTATGACCATGTCTGTGACGTCCCGACTATCGCTCTCAATTTCTACCATAATGGGCTTACGCTTAACCTCTATACCCTGCGGTCGGTCGGTGAGGCGCTTTCAAGCCATCTTCTTGACGGCACCCTCTACCCGAGTTTCCTGGGAAAGCCACCGGAAAAGCCGGCCGTCAGATTCAGTGTAGTTGAATCGGGCGAGAGCTTTAAGATTGGGGACTATCAAATCCTGCCCCTCAGTGTCGCCCACGGCGTGCCCGCGGTCGGTTATCAGGTCACCTCGGCGGAGGGTAAGTCACTCTTCTATACCGGTGATACGGGTTCTGGACTTGAGTCGGTCTGGGAGAAGATAGCTCCGGATTTGCTTATCACGGAGGTCACGTTTGCTAACCGCCATGAGGCGGAAGGGCATCTGACCCCGAATCTGCTTAAGGGGGAGCTTGCCATTTTTCAGAGACTCAGAGGCTATCTCCCCGAGGTTGTGGTTTGCCACGTGTCTCCCGAAGATGAGATAGAAATAGCCTGGGAGTTAGCCACTGTCGCCAGCGAACTGGGGAGCAGAATCAGCCTGGCTTACGAAGGGATGTCACTTTACTTGTAAGGGAGATGTCCCTAAAATGAGGCTTGTGGCAACACCTAAATTCATTGCCGACATCAATGTGGGTAAGCTGGCGCGGTGGCTCCGCATCATGGGCTACGACACACTCCTTTTTCGGGATGGTGATGACTCCGCCATGGTTGAGTTGGCGGCGATGGAAGACCGTGTCATTCTTACCCGGGATACCCGCATCATACAGAGGCGCGTCGTGGCTAGCGGGCGGGTTAAGATGGTGCTGATTCAGGATGACGAATTGGCAATACAGCTAAAGCAGGTAGCCAGCAAACTGAATCTAACTTCGGTCTTTAAGCCTTTTGTTCTCTGCCTTGAGTGTAACGAGCCACTCGTGGGCAGGAAGAGAGAAGAGATAAAAGACCGTGTCCCGCCTTATGTCTATAAGATTCAGGACGAGTTTATGGAGTGTCCTAACTGCCACCGCATCTACTGGAAGGGGACTCACTGGCAGGCGATGACTGAAAGACTCACCGGGCTGATGAGTGCGGCATCCGGCAGGGAGGGATGAGATGGAAGCCAGAGATATGAAATCGCTCCTGCCCAAGCGCTCTCCCCTGGCGAACAAAGGGGACTTCGGCAGGGTCATGGTGGTTGCCGGCTCAATTAACTATACCGGTGCGCCCTATCTCGCCTGCGCCGGGGCGCTCAGGGTGGGTGCCGGGCTGGTCACTCTCGCCATAGCCAGAAGTCTTTTACCGATTGTTGCCTTAAAGCTGACTGAGGCTACCTATCTGCCACTGCCAGAAAAAGAGTCTGGTATTGTTTCCGGGGATGCGGCGGGGCTGGTCAGGGAGGCGGTTAAGGACTATGACGTACTTCTCATCGGCTGTGGAATGGGACAGGACGAGTCTGTGGTTTCTTTAGTGAGAGGCGTGCTCTTTGAACTAGGGTCGCCCAAGCCGGCTCTGGTGATTGACGCCGATGCTCTTAACGTTCTGGCGAAGACTCCCGACTGGTGGCAGGCGCTTCCGGATGATGCTATACTAACGCCACACCCGGGGGAGATGGCGAGACTCACCGGGCTAAGCGTTACTCAGATTCAGCAGGATAGACTTACTCTGGCGAAGAAAGTGGCGTCAGCTTGGCACAAGACGGTTGTGCTCAAAGGGGCTTACACTGTGGTTGCCTCTCCCGAAGGTAAGATAAGGGTGGCGCCTTTCGCCAATCCGGGACTGGCTTCAGCCGGGACTGGAGATGTGCTGGCGGGGGCTATCGCCGGGCTGGTGGCGCAGGGGCTTTCCCTCTTTGATGGGGCGAGCCTGGGTGTTTACCTCCATGGTGAAGCCGGGGGAATGGTGAGAGAAAATCTGGGGGACGCCGGTATGCTTGCCAGCGACCTTTTGCCGGCGTTACCACTTGTGATTAAAAAACTGAAAGAGGGCTGAGAATGTTACTGGCGATAGCGGCGGGAAACACCTCTACCAGATGGGGCGTTTTTGACGGAGACAGACTCCTGGTCTCCTGGCGCTGGGCGACGCGCTTTGACCGGATGGCAGATGAGTACGCTGCCATGCTCCTCGGTCTCTTGAGTCTTAATAAGCTGGACTTTTCGGACATCAAGGACGTGGTCTTCTCCAGCGTGGTGCCGCCCCTGAACACCAATATCGTCAGGCTTGTCGAGAGGTATTTTCATGCCTCGCCGCTGGTTATTGAAGCCGGGGTGAAGACAGGGGTGCGTATCCGCATGGACAACCCCAGGGAGGTCGGTGCCGACCGCATCGCCAACTCCGCCGCTATCCGCCACCTCTACGGCTCGCCCGGGATTGTGGTTGACATGGGCACTGCCACGACCTTTGATGTCATCTCTAAAGAGGGCGACTACATCGGCGGGGTGATTGCCCCCGGCATCAACATCGCCGCCGAAGCCCTCTTCGTGCGCACCGCCAAGCTCCCCCGGGTTGAGTTAGTCCGTCCCAAGACGGTCATCGGCACCAACACCATTAACGCGATGCAGTCGGGGCTGGTCTTCGGCTATGTCGGGCTGATTGAAGGCATCGTCGGGCGTATCCGGGGGGAGCTGGGGGAGAAGGCAAGGGTGGTGGCAACCGGTGGCGACGCCGAGCTCATCGCCCGGGAAACCAAGGCGATAGATTTGGTCAATCCCGACCTCACCATTACCGGGCTCAGGATTATCTATGAGTTGAACCGGACGAGCAAGGAATAAGGAGGTATCGTTTGATTCTGGTTGCGTCACGGTATGTCAATCAGAGCAAGTTAAAATCCCACCACACCATGTCATTGTCGGGCTTGACCCGACAATCTAAGACAATGATAGGCACTCAGCATCAGTGGTAGCCGAGTTTTAGATTCCCGCTTTTGCGGGAATGACAATAATGATTGCTTCAGGCTGAAGCCCTGGAGTGACAACTAGATTGTACCAAATTAGAACGATACCAAAAGGAGACTCAAATGATTAAAGGTAAGACTATCGTTCTGGGCGTGACCGGCGGCATCGCCGTCTACAAGGTTGCAGACCTTGCCAGCCGTCTGACCCAGCTGGGGGCTAAGGTAGAGGTCGTCATGACCGAATCGGCGATGGAGCTTATCTCTCCGCTCACCTTCCAGACACTCACCGGCAGGAGGGTGCACACCGACCTCTTCGATACACCCCCGGACTGGCATGTCACTCACGTAGCTCTGGGCGAGATGGCGGATGTGGTGGTCATCGCCCCGGCGACAGCCAACACCATCGCCAAGATTTGCCACGGCGTCGCCGACAACCTCCTTACCTGCACCGTGCTGGCGACCCGCTCTCCGGTCATTATTGCCCCGGCGATGAACAACAATATGTGGGAGAATCCAGTAACCCAGGAGAACGTCGCCAGGCTCAAAGCCAGGGGTTTTGTTTTCGCCGGGCCGGGTTACGGCAGACTCGCCACAGGCAAAATCGGCGTGGGACGGTTGGTTGAGAACGGGGTCATAATCGGCACCGTCGCTCAGGTGCTGGGGCGAAGCGGTGATTTAGCCGGGAAGACTGTTGTCGTTACCGCCGGCGGCACCCAGGAGCCGATTGACCCGGTGCGCATCATTACTAACCGCTCTTCGGGCAAGCAGGGCTATGCCCTGGCTGAGGCAGCGCGGGACAGAGGAGCTAAGGTGGTTCTCGTTACCGCGCCGGTGGCAATCCCTGAGCCGGTCGGTGTCGAGGTGGTAAAAGTCGAGACCGCCCGCGAGATGAAGAAGGCTCTGGACAAAGTGATGAAAAACGCCCACGCCCTCATCATGACGGCGGCGGTAGCCGACTACGAGGCGAAAAGCCCCGCCAAAAATAAGATTAAGAAAGAAGCCTCGGGGAGTCTGGTGCTGGAGCTTACCCGGACGCCGGACATCATTACCGAGGTCAAAGGGGATTTCATCCGGATTGGTTTCGCCGCCGAGAGCCAGGACCTGATTGAGAACGCCCGCAAAAAGCTCATCGGCAAGAAGCTTGATTTGATTGTCGCCAACGATATTACAAGGACGGATAGCGGTTTCGGTGCGGACACGAATAAGGTTTATATCATCAGCCCGGGGGGCAAACTGGAAGACCTGCCCCTGATGAGCAAGCGCGAGGTAGCGGACAGGGTGCTGGACAGGGTGGTGAAGCTGTTAAAAGGGAAAAGCTGATAATACGATTCGTCATTGCGAGCGAAGCGAAGCAATCTCCCGAGAAAGCACGGTCAAGGAATTGTTCCCATGGAGGGAGATTGCCACGTCGTTCCGATAGGAGTAAGGGAATCGGAACTCCTCGCAATGACAGGTCACACGATTGGGTGGTGGATTAGGTAGAGTGGAGAAATAAAATGTTATTGATTGATGGCGTAAAGTATGAGGAATGGACACCCGAAAATGAAGACCAGCTTGAGCAGATGGTCAACGAACATGCTCAAGAAATCTTCGGCGAGAACTCCGCCTATTTTGATAGAAAACTCAGATTGAGAGGCTTATCAGGAATCGGCTCAATACCTGATGGTTATGCTGTTATCTTCGGCAACTCCCCAGAATGGCACATTGTTGAAGTAGAGCTATCGTCCCACCAGTTGTATGACCATATCGTGCCGCAGGTCGGCAGATTTGTTGCTGGCGTAGCTAATCCCGCCACCCGAAATCAGATAGTCAGCGCTATTTATGGTGGGATAAATGGAGACGATTTACTGAAGATAAGAGCTAAGAAGGCACTAGGCTCTGAAGAAGTTTATAAGTTTCTATCAGAACTGGTGTCAAAGCCACCACAAATAACGATTGTCATTGAGAAGAAAACCCCTGAACTAGACGATGCGCTAAATGCAATCAACCACCCAGAGAAAAAAGTAGTAGAGCTACGAACTTTCAGAAGGGTGGAGGCAGACACTGTTCATGCCCATTTGTTTGAGCCTATACATAAAGATGTTCTTTCTGTTATTGCTGTACCTCCTGAAGCGTCTAAACCAGCTATTGTAAATCAAAACGCAGACAAGGTGGGGCAGCAAGCTATTGGGGACACACTGGAAATTACAATCAGGAATCCATCGTTTATAAAGTTTCATTTGTTTTATATCCCGAAAGGTAAACGGTCATTCTTCCCGGGGTACAAGATTACGTTCACAGTTGAAACAGACATTGGTACCATTGAAAGTTGTGTAAGTTCAGCCAAAGCGGGCACTCCAGTCGGAGATCCAAATGCAGGCTACTTCATACAAAGGAACTTAGCAGAGTGGTATAGGAAACACAAAGAAATAAAAATTGGAGATAAAGTTAAAATTACTGTCATTGAACCCTTTAAGAAATACCGCCTAGAAATCGTTAAATGAGGTTTTTATGACACCAACGCCACAAGGCAATACCGATATGCCCAGAGCCTATGAGCCGGCTCAGGTGGAGCAGAAGTGGTATAACTTCTGGCTCTCTAAAGGCTATTTCACGCCCAAAATTGACCCCGAAAAGAAGCCCTTTACCATCATCATGCCCCCGCCTAACGTGACGGGCGACCTCCACCTCGGGCACGCCCTCACTGATTTCATTGAAGACATCATGATTCGCTGGCACCGCATGAAGGGCGACCCATCACTCTGGCTCCCCGGCATTGACCATTCCGGTATCGGGGCGCAGGTGGTGGTGGAGCGTCTTCTGGCGAAAGAGGGGAAGACCCGCCATGATTTGGGCAGGGAGCAGTTTGAAGCCAGGATGCGGGACTGGGCAGGCCAGTGCCGTAGCAACATCAAGATACAGCACCAGAGGCTGGGCGCTTCCTGCGACTGGAGCCGCGAGCGCTTTACCATGGACGAGGGCCCCAGCCTGGCGGTGAGGGAGGCTTTCGTCAGGCTCTTTAACAAGGGACTTATCTACAAGGCGGCGCGCATCATCAACTGGTGTCCCCGCTGCGTCACGGCACTCTCTGACCTTGAGGTTGACCATAAGGACGAGGGCGGGGAGCTTTACTACATCCGCTACCATCTGGCTGGTAGCCCCGATTACATCACCGTCGCCACCACCCGCCCCGAGACGCTCCTGGGCGATACGGGGGTTGCCGTTAACCCGGACGATAGGCGCTTTAAGGGACTGGTTGGCAAAAAAGCCATTATACCCTTCGTCAACCGCATCGTGCCCATCATTGCCGATAGTGCCGTTGACCCCGCTTTCGGCACCGGCGCGGTCAAGGTGACGCCGGGACACGACCCGGTGGACTTTGACATCGGCGAGAGGCACCAACTGCCGATTGTCAACATCTTTAATCCCGACGCCACCCTGAACGAAAACGCGGGACCTTATAAGGGTCTGGAGCGCTACGAGGTGCGCAAGCGTATCCTGAGAGATTTGAAAGAGGCGGGGCTTCTGGTCAAGACCGAGCCTCACTCCCATGCCATCGGGCACTGCGACCGCTGTCAGGTGGTGGTCGAGCCACTGGTCTCCGAGCAGTGGTTTGTCAAGATGAAGCCCCTTGCCGAGCCAGCGCTACGGGTGGTCAGGGAGGGGGAGCTTAAGATTCTGCCCGAGCGCTTCACCAAGGTCTACCTGGACTGGCTGGAGAACATCCGCGACTGGTGTATCTCCCGCCAGCTCTGGTGGGGGCACCGCATCCCCGCCTGGTACTGCGAGGACTGTAACGAGGTCATTGCCTCGGTGGAGACGCCTGAGAAATGCAAGTGCGGCTCGAAAAGATTCAGGCAGGACCCCGATGTCCTCGACACCTGGTTCAGCTCGGGACTCTGGCCCCACTCCACCCTGGGCTGGCCCGAAGACAGAGATGACTTCGGCTACTTCTATCCCACCTCGGTCATGGAGACCGCCTACGACATCCTCTTTTTCTGGGTCGCCCGAATGGTGATGATGGGGCTTGAAGACACTGGCAAGATACCCTTTCACACCGTCTACCTGCACGGGCTGGTCAGGGACGAAAAAGGGGATAAGATGTCCAAGTCCAGGGGTAATGTGGTTGACCCCCTTGAGACTATAGATAAGTACGGGGCTGATGCCCTGCGCTTTGCCCTGACCACTGGCACCGGGCCCGGTAATGACACCAAGATGGCTATCCCCAGGCTTGAGGCGGGGCGCAACTTCGCCAATAAACTCTGGAACGCCACCCGCTTCGTTATAAGCAATATCAAGCCAGATGACAGCCTGACCGTTGATTTTGCCCATCTCACGGTGGAAGACCGCTGGATACTGAGCCGTCTGGGGCGTGTCATAGTATCGGTTGAAAAACTGATGGCTGACTATGAGTTTGGCGAAGCCCAGCAATCTCTCTATGACTTCCTCTGGGGCGAGTTCTGCGACTGGTACATTGAGCTTGCCAAGATAAGGCTCAGGGATGGAAAAGAGAACTTATCGCCGGTACCGGTTCTGGTTCACGTGCTTGAGGGGGCGCTGAGACTGCTTCACCCCTTCATGCCCTTTTTGACCGAGGAGCTGTGGCAGCACTTACCAGATGGTGTAAAGAAGGCTGAGTCAATCATGATTGCTCCTTATCCCTCTGAAGCCGAGGTAACGCCAGCTGATTCCGAAGCCGAATCATCAACCATCGCCTCTCTGATTGAGGTAGTCCACGCCATCCGCAACGCCCGCGCCGAATACAAGGTAGAGATGGCGAAGTGGGTTCCTGCCCGCATCTACGGGAAGACGGACAAGCTCAAGCCCTATGCCGGGGTGATTGAAACCCTGGCGAGAGCAAAACCGGTTACCTTCCCCGCCGAATCCAGAGGCGCTGAAGCGGGGAAGCAGGATTTAGTCTTACTGCTCAAGGACGCCGAGGTTGTTATCCCCATGGAGAGCATGGTTGACATAGATGTGGAAAGAGTCCGTCTGGGTAAAGAAATCGCTGCGGCTGAGGCTGAGCTTGCCCGTCTTGAGTCCAGATTATCCGACAACGCCTTTCTGACCAAAGCGCCGGAGAGTGTCGTCGCCAAGGAGAGAGAAAGACTTACCGTCCTCAATGACAGGCTGGCGCGGCTCCGGCAGGAGCTGGCGAAACTGGGCTAGCCGAATTACCCTTCGACAGGCTCAGGGTGAGCGGACATGAGGGATAATCCCAAAAGCCGCTCATGGTGAGCTTGTCGAACCAAGCGGCGGTGGATATAGACCTCGTCCTTCGACAAGCTCAGGGCGAGCGGAAACGAAATACTAAGCCGCTCATGGTGAGCTTGTCGAACCAAGCGGCGGTGGATATGAATTTGCCCTTCGACAGGCTCAAGGTGAGCGGTATCGGATGCTTTAGGGGCTGACGTCAATGGGGATTACACGGCGTCTTGTGTGCCCCGGCTTTTCCAGGAAGCCTCTCCCTCTGAGTTGAGAGAGGGCTTTTTGGGTGTCGCTGGCGATTTTTGCCGGCTCGGAGATTCTCACCCGATATTTGAATAGCCAATAGGTGAACTCCTTTAGCTCAAAGAGCGTGGTTTTCGGCGTATCGGGATAGCTTTTAATCTGTCTGAACTGGGTTAGAAGCTCCAGCCGGTCTTCCCCGTAGAGACGAAGGTAGGCTTCGCCCTCGGCGTCAAAATCCCCGGGCAGACAGCGTGCCTGTTGCTCCTTCCTGACCTCCTGGGTGACCTTCTGGATGAGCGCTCCCTCCACGGTGATGCCGTAGAAGTAGTTGAGGTACTGGGTATATTTCTTCGCCCCGATGAGGCTCTTGAACTCATCGGTTGAGACGGCAAGAGGCAGTTTCTCCTCGAAGAGCAGGGCGTTTACCTCGTCCTGGGGCAGAAGCTCGCCCGCTTCCAGGATGAGCCGTTCCGCCATAGTGAGCCAGTCGAAAGCCTCGCCGGCGATATAAAATGAGTAGTGCCTTTCATTATAGGTGTCCTCGGTGGCTTCGCACCCGCCGATGGCTTCAAGGAGGGCGATGAACCAGTGCTTGCCCTGGGCGACAGTTTCCCTGAGGTGCCCCAGCGCACCATCACAGCCGGCGGGTTTGAGCCTGTTTTCGGTCATCATCTGACTTCTCGCCTGGTCTTGCCGATGCCGGCGAGGATGTTTCCCCGCGTCTTCTCGCCCATGCGGGGTAAGGGCTTTCCCGCCGTCAAAGCTTTTTCAAGCTCGGCCAGGGACTTGATGCCCAAATCCTGATAAAGCATCTGGGCGGTTTTGGGTCCCACCCCGGGAATGGCGAGAAGCTCCCTCACGCCCTCGGGGAACTCGGCTTTCAGCTTGTCATAGAACTCCAGGTGCCCGGTGGTAACAAGCTCATTTAGCTTCTTTGAGATGGCTTCGCCGGCGCCGGGGATTTCCCTGAGGCGTCCCTCCGCCACCAGCTCGGAGACGGGCGTGGCAAGCTCCTCAATGGAGCGGACGATGTTGCGGTAAGCCCTGATTTTATAGGGGTTTTCCCCCTTAAGCTCAAGGAGGTCGGCAATCTCCCGGAAAATCTGGCAGATTTCAGCGTTGGTCATAGGCGCTCTATTACATATTTGATGGTATTATTACTAATGAACCAGGATATTTTCTTTGCTACCGTCTGACTTTTATTACCAGTTCGCCCGGCTCAATATGGCTTTCGTGTACTTCCTCTTTGGACGTTATGATTTTGGCTTTCTTTAGGGCAGCTTCAAACTCGTCGATTGTTAGCCTTATTTCTCTTTCGTCTTCCATTCCTTCATTTCCTCCTTACTACTTATACTTAGCCCACCTAACTTTACCGTTTCCCTTTGCCTCGGGCTTTTTCATTATGAAAAGATACTTAAAGCCTCTCAAAAAGAAGTTGAATTTTCTAGCCCTATAATGCCAAATGCCAGTGTTGGAGCTTTGCCCCCTTCTGACTATGCATATAATATCAACGGTTTCAAAGTATTTCTCTAACCGCTCATACAATCTAAAACCGACAGGCGTGAAAGTCTTCTTGACCCATTGGTCGCCAATGAGCCAGCCCATCACTTTGCCGGGCTTAAGTATTCTATGAATCTCTATAGCTACCTTCTCTAATTCGTGGTAAAAGCGTTCATCTTCACACGATATTTTGCCGATATCATCTGGGTTATCTGAGTAAGCCACATTATCGCCGTAGGGGGAATCTATGAACACCAAATCTGCCGAATTGTTGTCTAAAGGAATTTTGCGAGCATCGTTTTGGATGACCTCTGGGTGTTTTGGTGTGAGGTCATAGCCAATTACTTTGCGCCCTTCTTCTTTGGCTACGTCAACCGTAGTTCCGCTTCCAGCCATAGGGTCAACAACTAATTCTCCAGGCTGTGTATATCTCTGAACAAGATTCCAAATTATGAAAGCAGGAGTTACCCCTTGAAATTTGTTGTTGCCCTTGTGAGTCTTGCCATAGCTTTGCGTTGGGAAGTCCCAAAGAGTAGTGCTTTCAAGAATAGGTTTTTCGTCTACAACAGATTTTCCTTTGGTTTTCTTGTCAGCAGTCTTTACAGCATTGGGTTGGATAGGTTCTACATTGAAAAGAGCGATGGCTTCAGCAATACCGGGTTCTTTCTTCTTTTTTCTAGGCATTAATTAACTCCGTCAGGTCGTCAAGAAACTTGTCAAACATCTTCACTTTTTCACTTTCGTTTTTCATATCTCTAGTCACGTAAACCCCGTCCATTTCATATTCAAGTAAGATTCGTGGTTTGGTTGGCTCATGCTCTTCTTGTATATCTAAGGATGGCTTCTTGAAACCAGTCCTATTCTGATTATATTCCTTGTCAACCGTAACAAAATACATTTTGATATTCTTGGTTCTCTCATTGGCAGCTAACTTTACCTTCCAATATAGAGATTGCGCAAATCTCTCTCTGACAGACGATTTACAGGAAATAATAGCTTTTACGCTGGCTGTCTTGGGGTCATAAACTACGATATCACTATCGGGAAGAATGTAATATTTGCCATATTTCAAGCATATGTTATGTCCAACTTTTTCGAGAATTCCACTGTTACTGCTGGTGATTTCATCATCAGTAGTGATGTCATAACCTAGTCTCTTAATCTCCTTATGCAGGTAGTAGATAACCAGCAATTCAAGCATCGTGCCGCTTTCGTTTCTCCATTTTTGTCCATTTATATCTTTATGTTGCTTTTGAAAAATTTTCTTGGTTTCATCTAGTATCTCAAAAAAATATTTATGGATTTCTTTTTGCCCATATTTGTTAAGATAGTTTTCCAATATAGGCAACAGAATGGTATTAAAATTATCAGTGTACTTTATTGTGTTCACTCTTACCTTCCACAGCAGTGCTTGTATTTCTTGCCACTGCCACAGGGACAGGGGTCGTTCCTGCCCACCTTCTTGCCCGCCACCCTTACCGGCTGTCTTGCCACATTCGCCGGGCGGTTTGCGGCTACCTTAGCCATCGGCGAGGGCGGCGGCCGCTTTTCCTTCGGGGCGAGCCCTCTGGACGAGTCCCGCCTGATTGTAACATGGAAGATGGTGCGGGTGACACCTTCCTGGATGCCCGCCATCAGGTTCTGGAACATCTCATGCCCCCGCGTCTTGTAGACCACGAGGGGGTCGCGCTGGCCGATGGCTTCCAGCCCGATGCCCTGGCGCATGTCTTCCATCGCCGTCAGGTGCTCAATCCAGAGGCTGTCAATGGTGCGGAGCATGATGAGGCGCTCCAGGACGCGCATGTTATCAGCGCCCATTTTCTCCTCATAGCTTGCGTAGAGGGCATCGGTGTATTTATCAAGCTCGTCTTCAATCTGGGTCGGCTTCAGTTTGCCGAGAGCTTCGGCGCTCATTTCGGGGGGCAGGGGCATGATGGCTAAAACCGCCTTGTGCAGTCCGGCGTAGTCCGGCTCAAGTCCGCTCAGGTTGCTCTCAATCAGGTTGTGAATCTCTGAACCCAGCATGGAGATGATGTTTGCCCTCAGGTCAGCCCCGCTTAAGACCTTTCTCCGCTCGCCGTAGATAATCTCGCGCTGTTTGCTCACCACGTCGTCGTAGTCAACCAGGTGTTTGCGGATGTCAAAGTTGTAGCCCTCGACTTTTATCTGGGCGTTCTCGATGGACTTGTTGACCAGGGTGTTTTCAATCGCCATGTCCTCGGTCATGCCCGCCCACTCCATAACGCCCTTGAGCCTGTCCCCGCCGAAGCGGCGCATGATGTCGTCTTCCAGAGAAACATAGAAGCGGGAACTGCCCGGGTCGCCCTGACGCCCGGCGCGTCCCCTTAGCTGGTTATCAATTCTTCTGGCTTCATGGCGCTCGGTGCCGATGACATGAAGCCCGCCCAGTGAAACCACCTTGTCGTGGAGTGCCTGCCATTCTTTCTCGTCCTGACCATCGGGTTCACCCTGAAGGTTCTCCCTGAAGGGCTTACCGCCCAGTATAATGTCAACGCCGCGTCCCGCCATGTTGGTGGCGACGGTGACCGCCCCGGGGCGTCCCGCCTGGGCGATGATTTGGGCTTCTTTCTCGTGCTGTTTGGCGTTTAAGACCTCGTGCCTCACGCCGTTACGGGTGAGGAGGTCGCTCAGCTTCTCCGAGGTCTCAATGGAGGTGGTGCCGATTAAGATGGGGCGTTCCTCTTTATGTATCTTTTCTATCTCGGTGACCACCGCCCTGAACTTGCCCTTTTCGTTTTTGTAGACCTGGTCTTGCAGGTCCTCGCGGAGCATGGGCATATTGGTCGGGATGACCACCACCTCGAGCTTATAAATCTTGGAGAACTCCTCGGACTCGGTAACGGCAGTGCCGGTCATGCCGCCGAGCTTGGGGTACATGCGGAAGTAGTTCTGGATGGTGATGGTGGCGTAGGTCAGGCTCTCCTTTTGGATGGGGACGTGCTCCTTGGCTTCAATCGCCTGGTGGAGTCCGCCCTCGTAGCGGCGTCCCAGCATGAGACGCCCGGTGAACTCGTCAACGATGATGACCTCACCGTCCTTGACCACGTACTCTTTATCTCTGTGGTAGGCTTCTTTGGCGGTGATGGCGTTGCGCAGGTGATGTAATAAATGGGCGTTCTGCATGTCGAAGAGGCTGCCGGCGGTGAGAATGGCGGCGCGCTGGAGTAGCCTCTCCGCCTTGTCGAAGCCGGCATCGCTTATCTCGGCGACGCCTTTACCCTTCTCCTCCATTTTGTAATCAGAGCCGTTCTCAAGCTCCTGGGCAAACCGGGCGATGGCTTCATATTCTTTGGGTGATTCTTCTCTCGCTCCGCTGATGATGAGGGGTGTCCTGGCTTCGTCAATCAAAAGGTAGTCCACCTCGTCAACGATGGCGTAATTGGGCTCACGCTGGACAGCTTGGGCGAGGTCAACCACCATGTTGTCGCGGAGGTAGTCAAAGCCGAACTCGCTACTGGTGCCGTAGGTGATGTCAGCCTGATAGGCTTCTTTGCGCGAGACCGGCTTGAAGTGACGCCAGGTGGCGTCCCCGGAGTCGAAATTGGGGTCATAGAGACGTGCCGGAGAGTGCTCTTCGGGGGTCTGGGGGTAGATGCTGGAGACCGTCACTCCCAGGGCGCTGAAGACAGGTCCCATCCAGTAGGGGTCGCGCCTTGCCAGATAGTCGTTTACTGTTGCCAGGTGGCAACCCTTACCCGTGAGTGAGTTCAGGTAGAGGGGGAGAGTGGCGACAAGGGTCTTGCCCTCGCCGGTCTTCATCTCGGCAATCTTGCCCTGGTGCAGGACGATGCCGCCCATGAGCTGGACGTCAAAGTGCCTGAGCTTAATCGTTCTCTTTGAGGCTTCACGGACGGCGGCGAAGGCTTCGAGGAGAAGGGCGTCGAGTGTCTCTCCCTTCGCCAGACGTTCCTTGAACTCCTGCGTCTTGGCAAGGAGCTCTGCATCATTCAGGGACTTGAAGGCAGACTCCAGCCCATTGATGCGCTCAATCAGGGGCTTAAGCTTTTTCAGCTCACGCTCGTTGGAATCAGTTAGATTTCCCAGCCACCGAAACATACAACCTCTCCCGAAGCCTACTTGGAGTTGACGAACAGCTCGCCCACGGACATGCCGGTGTGGATACGGCGGATAGCTTCCCCGATTAGGGGGGCGAGAGAAAGCACTTTTATCTTGTCCAGCATCTTCTGGGGAGGGATAGGTACGGTGTCGGTCACCACCAGCTCTCTCAGGGGGGCTTTACTGATTCTCTCCATGGCTTTCCCGGAGAAGATGGGGTGGGTGCAGGCAGAGTAAATTTCCTCTACCCCGCGCTCTTTCAGGGCAGTCACAGTGTTTACCAGCGAGCCGGCGGTGTCAACCTCATCGTCGAAGATGAGAGCGGTCTTACCCTCTACCTCGCCGATGACGCTGAAGGTCTCGGTCTCATCCACGTTACCGATGCGTCTTTTTTCAATGATAGCGAGTGGCGCGCTGAGCTTCTCCGCCAGGTCGCGTGCCCTTTTAACGATGCCGAAGTCGGTGGCGACCACAACTAGATTTCCCAGCTTTTTATCTTTGAAATACTTGCTGAGGACGAAGAGGGCAGTGAGCTCGTCAACCGGGATGTTGAAAAAGCCCTGAATCTGCTCGGCGTGCAGGTCAACAGTTAAGAGCCGGTTGGCTCCGGCGACGGTGAGCAAGTCGGCGACCAGCCTCGCCGTGATGGGGACTCGGGGCTGGTCTTTTTTATCGGTGCGCCCGTAACCATAGTAAGGCACGACTGCCGTGATGCGGCTCGCCGAAGCACGCTTCATGGCGTCAATGATAATGAGTAGCTCCACCAGGCTGTGGTTTACCGGCGATGAGATGGGCTGGATGACGAAGACGTCCCGCTCGCGGATGTTCTCCAGAATCTTGACGAAGGTATTCTCATTGGAGAAGTTGAAGACCTCCATTTTGCCCAGGGGTATGCCCAGATAGTCGGTAATGGCTCTGGCGAGTTGGGGGTGGGTATTACCGGTAAAGACCTTGAGTTCGTCCATCAGCTTTCTTTCCTTTACATAAAGTTGGGCACCGCAACAGATTATTATAGCATATGACCGCTTACCAAGCCTGTTTGAAAATGGGCTTTTTCATCCCTTCACACTGATGAGATTTACGGATTGCTTCACTTTCGCAAGGACATGCGATTCCATGTTGACAGGCTATATTGCCCTTGCTAAACTCTAAAGGATAAGGCCCCGTGGTGTAGCGGTCTAACATGCCACCCTGTCACGGTGGAGATCGGCGGTTCAAATCCGCCCGGGGTCGCCAATTTCTGATGGTTCTGGGGGCAGAAATGTAAGCCCTCTTTTTCGTTTGAGAGCATTGCTGAACACTCGTCATTGTGAGCGAAGCAATCGTCTCTTCAAGCGATGCAAGGTGCGGATTGCCACGGGCTAAAGCCCTCGTAATGACGGGTGCCAAACGAATTTGAAGGGGCTATTAAGCTTGAATCCCAACTAAATTAGTGGTATATTTCTGCTTTATTCGTAAAGAGGCTTGAAAACTGGAGTTAAGATGCCAAAAGTCAATCTGAACCGTGTTGCCATGCCGCGGCAGAAGCCAGTAGAGCGGGCGAAGAACTTTAATGAAGTTGCCCTGGGCTACACCCCGGAGATGGCGCAGGCTGAAGCCGAGCGCTGTCTCAGCTGTCCCAGAAGTCCCTGCGTCGAAGGCTGTCCGGTGGGCGTGGCTATCCCGGAGTTCATCAGCACCCTGCGCGAGGGCAACCTCGCCGAGGCGGTCAGGATTTTGAAGAGCCGTAACGCACTTCCCGGCATCTGCGGGCGTGTCTGCCCGCAGGAGACCCAGTGCGAGGCGGTCTGCACCCTGGAGGGTAGGGGAGCGCCTGTTGCTATCGGCAGACTGGAGAGGTTTGTCGCCGACTGGGAGAGACAGCACCGCTCTGAGGTGAAAGCCCCCTCCGCTCCCGTTTCTCTATCAGGTAAGCACATTGCCGTTATTGGCTCGGGTCCCGCCAGTCTCACTTGCGCCGCCGAGCTGGCGATGCTGGGTCACGGGGTCACCATGTATGAAGCCCTCCACATCCCCGGCGGGGTGCTCACCTACGGCATCCCGGAGTTCCGTCTGCCCAAGGCGATTGTCTCGGAAGAGGTAGCCTATGTCACCTCGCTGGGAGTTCAGCTCAGGCTGGATGCCGTCATCGGCAAGAGCTTTACCATTGACGAGCTTCTGGAAAGGCATGATGCGGTCTTTATGGGCACCGGCGCCGGACTGCCCCTGTTCCTGCATATTGAGGGGGAAAACCTTAACGGCATCTACTCGGCGAACGAGTTCCTCACCCGCATCAACCTGATGAAAGCCTACCTCTTCCCTGAATACGACACGCCGGTGAAGCGGGGCAAGCACGTCTCGGTCATCGGCGGGGGTAACGTCGCTATGGATGCGGCGCGCTGTGCCCTCAGGCTGGGCGCCGAAGATGTGACCATCGTCTACCGGCGCTCCGAAGCTGAGCTTCCCGCCCGCCGTGAAGAGGTCGAGAACGCCAAGGAGGAGGGCATCAACTTCAAGTTCCTCACCAACCCCAAGCGCTTCACCGGCACCGACAAGGGCTGGGTCACGGCGATGGAGTGCTACGAGATGACGCTGGGTGAGCCGGACGCAAGCGGGAGAAGGCGTCCCATCGTGAAGCCGGGGAGCGAGTTCACTATCCCGACCGATGTGGTGGTGGTAGCCCTGGGCACCACGCCCAATCCGCTCATTGCCTCGACCACGCCGGGGCTTGAGGTGACCAGCGAGGGAACGGTGGTCTGTGATGAAGAGACGGGCAGGACGAAGAAAGACCGGGTCTGGGCGGGGGGAGATATAACCACCGGTGCGGCGACAGTCATTTCCGCCATGGGCGCCGGTAAAAAAGCGGCGCATGATATAGACAAGGCACTGGGGGGGAAGTAATCCCCATTATCACGCCTCGTCATTGCGAGGAGCGCAAGCGACGTGGCAATCTCTCGAAGTGTCATTCCCGCGAAAGCGGGAATCTAAGTGTTATGCCTTTCTTTTGGATTGTCGGGTCTAGCCCGACAATGACAGGAGTGGAACGAATTACTTCGCTACGCTCGCAATGACTGAAAGAGAGCGGGCGCCATCCCCTACTCCCTCCTTCTCGGTCTGGTGATGAATATCCTTAAATACTTCTTTTTAATCTCCGCCTCGGTTACCTCCTGTATCTCGTGGTAGACCGGAGTGCGGAAGACACGCCTGAGTATCTCAAAGAAGTACTCGGCGGGGCTGACTCCCCCTTCAAACTTATCAACGAGAAGCCATACACCGTTATCCTCGACCCACTGGTACCTTCTGGGGTCAGCTTCGAGGGAGACGGTTTCTATGTCCGATGCTTCATCGACCGCCACCACCCTCTGGATGATGTCTACGTGTAAGCGCCCGAAACTAATCGGGATTCTTTCCTCTTCTTCCAAAGCCACCTCTTCGCTTGATGTCAATTACACTGCTTCTAACGCCTTCAGGAACTCCTCGGCGGTAATTACCTTCGCCTGCATCGGGAGCACTTTTCCCATGAGCACCCGGTGGAGTTCCTCGTCCTGGTCGGCACAGCAATCGGAGAGCACAATCAGCTTGTAATCTATATCTGCCGCCCACCTGACCGCCAATAGAATGCAACCGGCGGTGCGTAAGCCCAGCATGACCAGTGTCGTGGTGCCCTGCTTTTTAAGGACTTCGTCCAGGTTCGTGGTTGAGAAAGGCCCGGTGCGGTGCTTGGTGAGGAGGAGCTCTCCCGGCGGAGGCACCATCGCCGGGTGGATGGCGGTCTCCGGCGTTCTCTCGCCTCTCAGCACTTCCACATGAATGATGGGAATACCCTTCTCCCGGGCTTTGGCGAGTACCCTTTTTGCCCGCGCCACGATTTCGTTCCGGAACGCCTCGGTGAAGTAGCTCAGTTGCCGGTTCTGGTAGTCCATGACCAGGACAGTCGTTGTCTTTCGGTCAAGCGCCAATTGCTCTGCCATCTTCCGACCCTCCTTGCCTGTATCATAATCGCCAGTTCCTGATTTGGCAAGCGGAGAAAGTACCATTGTCATTCCTGCGAAAGCAGGAATCCAAAGGGCAG
This sequence comes from Chloroflexota bacterium, assembly GCA_043800335.1. Classification (GTDB taxonomy): domain Bacteria; phylum Chloroflexota; class Dehalococcoidia; order Dehalococcoidales; family JAZDNC01; genus JAZDNC01. The sequence continues at coordinate 6,890 of JAZDNC010000036.1, read as the reverse complement.
GAGAGGTCTGGACTCACGGGTCAAGCCCCTCAGGGTGAACCCGACAATGACAGAAGAGGGACGGATTGCTTCGCCTTCGGCTCGCAGTGACTGTCGGATTACATTCAATAGACACAGGGGGCAAAGTCCCGTAAAATATCCCCGATGAGCGAAACCCTTACCCCTGTCCGTGAGCAGTACCTGAGATTAAAGCGCCAGTACCCCGGGGCAATCCTCCTCTTCCGACTGGGCGACTTCTCCGAGACCTTTGATGAGGACGCCAGGCTCGTCGCTAAAGAACTGGAAATCACACTTACCTCAAGGGAGATGGGCAAGGGACGCCGCTTCCCCATGGCGGGCATCCCCTACCATGCCCTGGACAACTATCTCGGCAGGCTCATCAATAACGGGCATAAGGTCGCCATCTGCGAGCAGGTGACTAAACCCGGCGAGTTTAAAGGTCTGGTTAAGCGGGACGTGGTAAGGGTGGTCACCCCGGGCACGGTGCTTGAGCCGGGACTTCTTGACGCCAGGAGCAACAACTACCTCATCAGCCTGGTTCTTGCCGGTGAAGAAGCTGGAATCGCCCATGTTGACATCACGACAGGGGAGTTTGCCGTAACCCAGCTTCCCCTAACCAGACTGCCGCAGGAGCTGGGGCGCCTTAATCCATCGGAGATTGTCGCTGCGGAAGGGGCGGAGCTGTCGTCCTTGTCGCTTAAAGTGCCGGTGAACCGAATTGAGAGCTACTGGTTCGAGCCTGAGACCGCCCGCGAGACCCTGCTCCGCCACTTCGGGGTAACGACCCTTGACGGCTTCGGCTTAGCCCGCCTGCCTCTTGCGGTGGGCGCCGCCGGGGGAGTTCTTCACTATCTTGAGGAGACGCAGAAGGGCGCTCTCACTGAGCTCAGCCAGCTTTCTACCTACTCCACGGACACATTCATGGCGCTGGACGGCGAGACCCAGCAGAACCTTGAGGTCTTCCGTAGCTATGCAGGAAATGCCTCAGGCTCGCTCCTTTCCGTGATTGACCTGACTAAAACTGCCATGGGGGGCAGGTTGCTCAAGCGGTGGCTGGGACAGCCTTTACTTGAGCTTGAGGAGTTGAATGAGCGCCAGGACAGAATAGATTGGTTTTTTCAGAACACCCTGGCGCGGGGTGAGGTTATCTCACTGCTCGGCAGTATCCCCGATTTAGCCCGGCTGGTGAACCGCATCGGCGGCGGGCTGGCGAACCCCAAGGAGGTCGTGGCACTCCGGCGGGGACTTGAGCTGGTTCCGAAGCTGAGAGACGCCCTTGGCGATGCCGGCGCCGTCACGTCGCTCAGAGACAGATTGAAGCCGAATGAGGCGGTGGTTGCTCTTATCTCTCAGGCGCTGGAAGAAGACCCTCCCGCCAATCTGAACGAAGGTGGGGTGATAAAAGCCGGCTTCTCCGAGGAGCTGGGCAGGCTGCGCGATATCTCCAAAAACGCCCGCCAGTACCTTGCTGAGCTTGAGTTTAGAGAGAGACAGCGGACTGGGCTCAAGTCTCTTAGGGTGGGCTTCAACAATGTCTTTGGCTACTATATTGAGGTCTCAAAATCGAACCTGTCCCAGGTGCCGCCGGACTATATCAGGAAGCAGACCCTCTCCACTGGCGAGCGCTACTATACCCCGGAGCTGAAGGACTATGAGTCAACCATCCTTAACGCCAGAGAGAGAATCCTTGAGCTTGAGGGCGAGCTTTTCCGCCGCGTGTCGAGACAGGTCGGTGACGAAAGCGATAGCGTTATTGCCCTGTCTGGTGCCATCGCCGAGCTTGATGTCTTCTCCGCTCTGGCTGAGGTCGCCGTGCGCTACGGCTACACCCGCCCGGAACTGAATGACGGCGATGAGATTATCATCAAAGAAGGTCGTCACCCGGTGGTGGAGAGAAGCCTGCCTCCGGGTAGCTTCGTGGCGAATGACACCCATCTCTCCAATGCCGATAGCCAAATTATCATCCTCACCGGACCGAACATGGCGGGCAAGTCCACCTATCTCAAGCAGGTGGCGCTGATTGTTCTAATGGCTCAGACCGGCTCATTCGTCCCGGTAAAGACGGCGACTATCGGGCTGGTTGACCGCATCTTCACCCGTATCGGGGCGAGGGAGGATTTGGTCTCGGGGCAGTCAACCTTCATGGTGGAGATGGTTGAGACCGCCAACATCCTGAACAACGCTACTGTAAAATCCCTCATCATCCTTGATGAAATCGGGCGGGGGACCTCCACCTATGACGGGCTTTCCATCGCCCGGGCGGTAAGCGAGTACATCCACAACCGCATCGGAGCGAAGACCATCTTCGCCACCCACTACCACGAGATGGTGGAACTGGCGACATATTTGCCGAGGGTCAGGAACTTCAATGTCGCCGTCGCCGAGGAAGGGGGCAGGGTCATCTTCCTGCGCCAGGTGAAGCCCGGGGGTGTGGACAAGAGCTACGGCATCCACGTGGGCAAGCTGGCGGGTTTGCCACGTGCCGTAGTACATCGGGCGGAAGAGGTACTGGATGAGTTTGAGGGGGACAGCGGGCGGGCAAGGAAGAGGCATCCGGGGAAAGCTACCTCTTTACAGCTACCACTTCTCGGGGAGAAGTCACCGCTGGTTGAGGAACTCAGGAAGCTGGATGTTGAGGGGATGACGCCCCTTGAGGCGCTGAACCGGCTCTATGAGCTAAAGAAGAAGGCGGAAGGCTCGTGAACGGCGGTTTCAATTCGGGTGACGTCATTGCGAGGGCTTTAGCCCGTGGCAATCCGGCTCTCCGTCGCGATACAAGGAACGGATTGCTTCGCTACCGCTCGCAATGACAACTGCGATACCACCCTGAGTCCATTTGCCGTAGATAGCCCGCTCAAGTATAATAAATTCCACTTGCCCCTGTAGCTCAGATGGACAGAGCAGCGGTTTCCTAAACCGCGTGTCGGGCGTTCGAGTCGCCCCAGGGGCGGGAATTACGGTTCTGCGGTGAAGTTCTTCTTATTCGTCAAATAATGCAAAACGTGTGAGCCAATGTAAATAAAATGGGTCTGAAATATGCTCTTTGGCTTTGACGCATACCTTCTTTTTTTCTGCTTTCTTTAATGAAGTGGATAGTAGAATGCTTGTTAGTATTAAGTATTTAGGCAAAGGATATGGTCTCTGAGGCATTGGTGGGAAAAGATACTGGTAAAGATAATGGCTTGACAACTTCTCTACGGTAAGTAGCGAATGTATGTTAGCTGCAACCGAAGCAGCATCCCGTGGGCCTACTGTCATCTGCTCATCCAGTAACTGCATCGCGAAATTCTTTTTGAACGGCATGATTCTGGGCAACACAGATACTACTTGGCGTGCCAAGAACTGTTTATTTCTCCATTGTTCTCTTTTGTGGATAATAAGGTTCATCAGTCTGTACGGCTCTCCGTATTTGGCTAGGAAAAAAAGATAGCAATATAAGTCAAAATCGGATTTCGGCAGGGACAAAATCTTACTTATGGCCTTTATGAATTCGGTGCCACTGCTGTTTCGGGGAATCTCCCAATCAGTAATGAGTCTGCAGAGCTCAAAAAGAGTAACATCGTCATAACGCTTAACATCACGCAATAATTTGAGAACAATCTTTGCGGAGCTTTTTGTGAATCCAAGAACCGTAAGGTAACGAGCAATATTGTTGCGAATGCTTGGATAATTCAAGTAAAGCCCATAGGCATAGCGCTGTAATTGAGTAACTTTGAGATGAGCTGCGATGGTAAAATACCGCTTCGTGACCCGATCCCAGTTTCTAAGATCAGTCCTTCTGAGATGTGATCGGAAACGATTCACGAATTCGACTTTTTTCTGAACAAAGTCAGAAGCACCCGGGTCTAGTTTATCCACTTCATCAAGGTAGATATTTTCATCCATCATAAAATGGCTTTTAGCTTCAGTTGCCGTGTAAATAATGGTCTTTGATAAGTTCAATGCCAGTCCGCGACTTTTAAGAACATCGTTTACTTCACCCAGGAGTTGGTACGCTGTGTCTTTCGAATTGACACCAATGTTAATATCGTCCATCCATCGGACGAAATTGCCGTTTGAACGGATGTTCAATACCTCATCTATCTCAAACAACATAACGTGTGGCAATAGACGGAATGATTCCACGTTGATTGTCGGAAGACCCTTTAATGATGTCGGCAAGTAGTCTGGTGTCCACGCTAGTTGCTCAATGATGTTGAAAAGCAAGTCCAATATTACCTCTTTGACCTCGATACGTGAGGAGACAATATGTCGCAGCTCTCTGAGCCCAATGTTGTCGAAGAAATTTGTGATATCCGTGACTACGAGATAAGAGCAAGCATCTGTGAACTTCCATATGTCTTTCTGGAATTTTGGCCAGAGAATGTCCCATGGATACCGAGTCTCTCGAAATTGATGCGGAAGCTTCAGGCTGTGCCTGTCTCGTGAAAAGTACGCTTTTTTAGTTGGTTGAGCTTTTTCCAGTAACGGACTTAAATGTTCTGTGATAGTCTGAAAGACTAAGGCGTCGGACGGAGCGGGAATCATAATGTGTCGGCAAATGCCGTACTGTCTCTCGAGTCTGTAAATCAAAGGGCTGGAAGCTCTGTACTGGGCTTTAAGAACCTGAGTAGAAATCTCCTTTGCTTTTTCACTTATATTGGAACTAAAGTCATAGTAATCGTGCAGGTCGACAATATCAAGACTGCGCATCTGTGACCTAACGATATCTCGCCAAATAGTTGAGAGATTCTTGACGGTGAAAAGGCTGCTTAAGTCTCTTTCTCTTAATACACTGAATCGTGCGGTTCTTTCCATTTTTGAATTGAATTTTAAAGATATGCTCCTATCATGTCAATGAAATGATTAAGTTTCAAGCAGTAAAACAAGGCACTGCTTGCTCCCTGCTTATCTTCTCTCCTTCTACCCCTTTGCCTTCCCTTTCTCCTCGGTCGCTATCAAGACATAAAGCATCAGACAGGGCTCTTTGCCGCGGTTTACCCAGTTGTGCATTGTCCCTCTCTGGATGACCACATCGCCTGCCTTGAGGTGCACCTCTCCCTTGTCCATCTGCATCCACATCTCCCCGGAAACAACAAGCGCATAATCAACGGAATCAGTGCGGTGCCAGCGCGCCGCCACCCCGGGTTCATATTGGCTCAGTCGGAAAACCGAGCCGCCGGGTATGGTTGTCCCGATTTCCCACTTCGTCGGGTCTTCATCGGTAAGCTCAACCGGGAGCTTGTTGGTCGCCCACATCGGAAACCTTAAATGCCCCGATCTCCCCGAGACTCCCTCTATCTCGCTGTCCCACTTGACATAGCTTTTGCCGTCTTTATCATCGGCGGTGACCACCCTACGGATTTTCATGGCGCTATGACCTCCTCGGCTTCTTAACTTGATTGAAATTATATCAAAAAGAAAAGCCTGAGGAGCTTGATACAATCTGCTTGACTTGTGTATCGGGCGCAGGACTTTAGCCCTTGATGACACCGATGGGTCTGGTCCGGGCAATCGCTCGGGAGATGCCGGTGTGCTCGGTCACTCCTACTACTGAAGCAACGTCTTTGTAAGCGATGGATGCCTCCTCTGCCAGACCTGCCATACTGCCCGTCCTCACGGTTATGCCCCGGGCGGTGAGCTCTTTCAGGATGTCGCTTCCTCTGACGGCTCTCTTGGCTGCCGCCCGGCTCCTCACCCTGCCCGCGCCGTGACAGGTTGAGCCGAAGGTCTCCCGCATCGCCTGCTCGGTGCCTACCAGCACGTAGGAGACGCGTCCCATGTCCCCGGGGATGAGCACCGGCTGTCCCACTTTCAGGTACTTTGCCGGTAGCTCGGGATGCCCGGCGGGGAAAGCCCGTGTAGCGCCCTTGCGGTGGACGCAGAGCTTTTCACGGCGTCCGTTAATTGTGTGCTCTTCTATCTTGGCGATGTTGTGGGCTACGTCGTAGACCATCTCCAGCCCGGCGTCCGCCTCGCATTTCCCCATGACCCGGCAGAAGGACTCCCTTACCCAGTGGGCGATACACTGCCGGTTAGCCCAGGCGTAGTTGGCGGCACAGCGCATCGCACCGAGATATGCCTGTCCCTCAGGCGACTTCACCGGGGCGCAGGCGAGCTGGCGGTCGGGGACGTCTATCTTGTACTCCGCCATAGCTTCAATCATTTTTTGTATGTAATCGGCGGCGGTCTGGTGCCCCAGCCCACGGGAGCCGCAGTGGATGAGAAGCATCACCTGGTCAAGTCGGTCGATGCCCATCGCCCGCGCCGTTTCCGGCTCATAAATCTGGTCGACCAGTGCAACCTCAAGGAAATGGTTGCCCGACCCCAGAGTTCCCAGTTGCGGAGTGCCACGCTCCTTTGCCCGCTTGGAGACGCGCTCGGGGTCGGCGTCTTTCATTTCTCCCCTCTCCTCGGTGGTTTCAAGGTCTTCAGGTCTGCCGTAGCCCATCTCAACCGCCCAGCGCGCCCCCAGGACGAGCACCTCGTCAATCTCGCCGCGGCGCAGCCTTATCTTCCCCTCTGAGGCCAGTCCGGAGGGGACGCTGGTATATAAGGCGTCAACAAGTTCCTTTATTTTAGGCAGGACTTCTTCCCTGGTGAGGTTGGTACGGAGGAGTCGGACGCCGCAGTTGATGTCAAAGCCCACCCCGCCCGGCGAGACGACGCCGTCCTCAAGCCTCATTGCCGCTACCCCGCCGATGGGGAAGCCGTAGCCCCAGTGGATGTCGGGCATCGCCAGGGAGTAGCCGATGATACCAGGTAGGAAAGCCACGTTGGCCACCTGCTCCAGCGCCTGCTCTTCCAGGATGTCAGCCAGCATCTTCTGGTCGGCATAGATTAGCCCGGGGACGCGCATGCCTGCCTTGTAGCTTTTGGGTATGCGCCAGTGATAATCGTCCACTTTTTCC
>JAZDNC010000018.1:0-27391 GCA_043800335.1 Chloroflexota bacterium | reverse complement strand
ACGACATCGGCGGTCTCTCCACCTCCCTCCATCCCGACACCGGTAAAGCCCAAATCTTCATCTACGATGCCTACCCCGGCGGCATTGGCATTGCCGAGAAGGGATATGAGATAATAAACGAATTATGGCAAGCGACGCTTCAGGTGGTGAGTGAGTGTCCCTGTGAAGATGGCTGTCCCAGCTGCATCCAGTCGCCCAAGTGTGGCAATAACAACAAACCCCTGGACAAGAGGGCGGCGGTGATTTTGCTCCACGGACTCCTGGCTAGAACCAGGACCGGAGGCGCCGGGACGAAAGAGGTAAGGTGATTAAAATCGGAATTAGTCCGGTAGCCTTTAAAATAGGGCCACTGACCATTGGCTGGTACGGAATCATGATTGACCTGGCGATTGTCAGCCTGGTCTGGTGGGTCATGCGGGAGATAAAAAGAGGTGCCCGGCTCAATCAGGACACGGTGATTACCGCTGCCGTCGTCGGTATTCCCTCGGGACTTTTTGTCTCAAGACTACTCCACATCATTGACCAGTGGGGTTACTACCGGATGAACCTGGGTGAGCTTATCGGCAGTGAGGGGCTTACCATCTGGGGGGCAGTGTTGGGGGCAACCCTCGGTATATGGGTCTACAGCAAGCTAAGCCATCTTGACTTCGGCTACTTCCTCGATGTGACGGCACCGGGAATCCTGCTTGCCCAGTCAATCGGGCGGGTCGGCTGCACCCTGAACGGCTGTTGCTACGGCGTGGCTACCCGTTTACCCTGGGGCATCGCCTACACCAACCCCGCCAGCTTCGGCTATACTGACTCAATTCTCCTAGCTTCCGGCGCCGGACTTCACCCTGTTCAGGTGTATGAGATTATCTATGACCTCATCATCTTCGCCCTGCTGCTGAAGCTCAGGGGACGCTTTAAGCCCGATGGCTCGCTTTTTCTAATCTATCTCAGCTTCTATGCTCTCTGGCGGCTGTTTATTGACTTCATCCGCCCGGGAACTAGCTTTCTTTTCGGACTGCACCAGGCGCAGGTAATCAGCATCGTTGTCCTGTTCATCGCCATGACCAAGCTAATTCTCAGGACACGCCGGGTTGAGGCTTAGAACCGTTCTTTCAGGTTCTTACGCAGGATGACCCTCCTCCAGCTTCCGGCTTTTCGGCGCATCTCCACGATTCTGGGTACGTATCTCAGTCCCGGGATAGCCAGTAAAACGATAGCGAATGCCAGGAGTCTGCTGGAGCGGTAGATGAACCAGGCGGGGAGTATAAAGCCCAGGAAAGCCAGGCTGTAGCTCAGGGTAGGGAAACGGGTGAGGAGCATCAAGAGCCCGAAGATGACGAGGTAAAAGGGAGCACCCCAAGGCAGGAGAAAGAGCAGGACACCGATGGTGGTGGCACCACCCTTGCCCCCCTTGAATTTCAGGAAGACAGGGAAGGCATGTCCCAGAACTACCGCAATAGCGGGAAAGAATTCACCCCAGCCGATTACACCGATGATACGTGCCAGAGCGAGAGCAAGCGTCCCCTTGCCAATGTCCAGAGCCAGCACTGCTATGCCTGACCAGAAGCCGACGTTATAAAACACGTTCATTGCCCCCAGGTTGTGACTGCCCACCTCGCGGATGTCTATCCCTTTCCTGAGTTTCGCCACGATGTAAGCCGGAGGAATTGAACCGAGAAGATAGGCTATGGCTACGGCAATGACATTCAACGTTATCTGATCTCCCACCTAGCTTGCCTCTCTGAAATCAATAATGTTGAGCCTCAGGCTTTGCCTGCCCTGCCAGTCGTCCATCTCCAGGTTATAGACAATATCCAGGTAATCCGGCACCTTTTTCACCCCACCCTGACCAAAAGCGACGGCGTCCCAGAGAACACTATCCTGTCTCAGTTTTAGCCTCAGATGCCTTCCCTCGCTGCCCATGGTTCGGGAGTCAGCTACCTTTACCATCCGGCTCAAAAAAGCAGGCTCGGGATTACCCCTGCCGAAAGGGGCCAGCCGTCCGATTAGCTGGAATGTACTACCCCCCAGCTCATCCAGTCTCACCTCGGCGTCAATGTCAAGAGATGGGTAAAGCTCTTTACCTTTGAGTTCAGTTTCAGCTATTTGGGAAAGACGATTAATCAGCTCGGTCAGGTTTTCGGTGGGCAGGGTAAAGCCAGCCGCCTGGGCGTGACCCCCGAAACGGTCGAGAAGGTCACAGCATTCGTTCAGGGCAAGGATAATATTGAACTCCGGGATACTGCGACAACTGCCGCTGCTCACCTTCCCACCGGTGCTCACCAGTACCGCCGGGCGGTAGAACTCCTCGGCGAGCTTGCTGGCGGCGAGACCGACAATTCCCAAAGGATACTCGCCACTCTGGGCGACCAGGAGGGGCGAGACGCCTTTAGCCAGAATCTGCTCCCGCGCCTGGTTGGTCACCTGAGTGGTGAGAAGCTGTCTTTCCGCATTCGTTGTCTCAAGTAGACCTGCCAGCTCCCGTGCCCTATCCGGCGAGTCGGTCACAAGCAGTTCGTAGCCGGTCATGGCGTGAGCCAGCCTCCCCGCGGCGTTAAGACGAGGGGCGATAACCCAGGCGATGTTCTCAGTATCAAGCGCCGTATCCCCCAGTCCCGCCAGCTCTTTCAGACACCTGATGCCGACTCTCAGCTCGGTGTTCAATAGCTTAAGCCCGCTCCTTACCAAATACCGATTTTCGCCGACGATGGGAGTGATGTCAGCGATGGTGCCCAGGGCAACCAGGTCGGTGAACTCTGGTTCCTTCTTCCCCATCCCCCGGAAAAGGGCCTCAAGTAGCTTATAGGCTACCCCCGAGCCGGCAAGCTCCCGGAAGGGGTAGTAGGAGCTGGCGAGCTTGGGATTTATTACGGCTGTGGCTTCGGGGATTTCAATGAGTGGAGTGTGGTGGTCGGTTATTATGACCTCCAGCCCCAGTTCCCTGGCTTTCCTTACTTCGGCAACCGCAGTAATCCCGGTGTCAACGGTGATGATAAGGCTTACCGCCTGGGTCCGTAGCTCTTGAAGCGCGGTATAGTTCAGCCCGTAGCCCTCGGTCAGGCGATTGGGAATGTATGGGGTTACCCTTGCCCCCAGACTTCCGAGTCCCTTGACCAGAATTGCGGTTGCGGCAACTCCGTCGACATCATAGTCACCATAGACGGCTATTCTTTCTCCGGTGAGCAGTGCCCGGTAGATTCGGATGAGGGCAGCTTCAATACCGGGAAGAAGGAGAGGGTCATTGGAAAGGCAGGCATCGCCGGCGAGGAATGGCTCAATTTCGTGGGCTTCTCTCAGCCCCCGGTGGTAGAGAAGCTGAATAAGCAGCCGGGGCAAATCCATTCCTGCCAGAAAGTCGGCGGGAGCCTCGGGTAAAAGATGCCACCGGCAGCCCTTCAAGCTATACCTCGCTGAAGCGCCTGAAGATTAAGACCGAGTTATGCCCGCCAAAGCCGAAGGAGCTCTTGAGCACTGTCCTCAGCTCCGCTTTACGTGCGGTATTGGGCACATAGTCAAGGTCGCACGCAGGGTCGGGATGGGTCAGATTGATAGTCGGCGGGATGATGCCTTCTTGAATCGCCATAATACAGATGATAGCTTCGACCCCGGCGGCGGCGCCGATAAGGTGTCCGACCATGGACTTGGTCGAGCTCATGGGAATCTGATAAGCCCTCTCTCCGAAAACGGATTTCACCGCCAGCGTCTCGGTCTTGTCATTCAGGGGTGTCGATGTGCCATGGGCGTTGATGTAATCAATATCGTTGACCCCCAGTCTCGCCTCGGAGAGAGCGAGTCTGATTGCCCTGGCAGCACCCTCGCCGTCCTGTGATGGCTGGGTGATATGGAAGGCATCAGCGGTAGCCCCGTAGCCGATGATTTCGGCAAGAATCTTCGCCCCCCGTACCCGGGCGTGGTCTGAGTCCTCAAGCACCATAATCCCGGCGCCCTCACCGATGACGAAGCCGTCGCGCTCGGCGTCAAAGGGTCGGGAAGCCTTCTCCGGCGCGTCATTACGAGTAGAAAGTGCATTGAGAGCATTGAAGGCGGCAATGCCGATAGGATTAACGATGGCTTCGCTACCGCCGGCGATGATAGCCTTGGCTTCGCCGCGGCGGATTATCTCATAGGCGACGCCGATGGCATCGGAACCGGAGGAGCAGGCAGTGGTGATGCAGAGGTTGGGCCCCTTGAGCCCCAGCGCAATGGAGACCTGAGAAGCCGCCATGTCGGCAATCATCATCGGGATGAGAAAGGGGCTCACCCTTTTCGGCCCCTGCTCCATCTCAACCCTCATCTCCTGATAGAGGGTGGTTAGCCCGCCGATGCCGCTCCCGATAATAACGCCGATACTGTCTTTATTGTTAATGTCTATGGTGAGCCCGGCGCTCCCTACTGCTTCTTTACTGGCAGCGACAGCAAACTGGGCAAAGCGGTCCATGCGCCGGACATCCTTGCGACTGACGTAGTTGGTCGCATCAAAGCCCTTGACTTCCCCGGCAAACTTGGTAACGTGCTGAGAAGCGTCAAAGAGAGTAATTGGAGCGATGCCGGACTTGCCGGCGATAACATTCCCCCATGTCGTCTTAACATCAAGCCCGAGGGGCGTCACCATACCTAAACCAGTAACCACCACACGCCTACTGCGTTCTAACACGTCGCCTCCTTGATTGCGTCGTATTCAGTCATACCCTATCAGAATTCACGCCTATTTTGCCACAAACGTAACTTAAGTTTCAAGCTGTATCTCTCAGGTCGTTTGAAAGTTAGTCGCAACCAATGGCACCCGACAAATCTCTTTTCAAATAGGAACTTGACAGATTTCTTTTAACGCACTAATATAAATGCAAATGCGAAGCATTAGCAACAACCAGAGGAAAAGCCCAATGAAATCAAGAGAACTCAGAAACACCCGCCAGCGCGCCGTGATTCTGGACATCATCGGCAAGGGGCATCTGGATGCCAGTAGAATTTATGAGTTGGCCCGCGAGCGGCGCCCCTCTATCAGCCTCTCCACGGTCTACCGCACCCTGAAGCGCCTCAAGGAGCAGGGGGTACTCGAAGAGCTTCACTTCGATGAAGCCCACCACCACTATGAGCTGAAATCTGTCGGGGAGCACTGCCACCTGGTCTGTCTCGGCTGTGGGAAAGTGGAGGAGTTCAGTTTCGAGTTGGGGAAAGTAATGAAAGCCGACATTCTACGTAAGAAAGGCTTTACCGTAACTGGCGCCGAAATGGAGCTTCAGGGCTACTGTGCCCGCTGCCGTAGGGCGCTCAATACTCCTGCGGATGGGCGGATATAACATGGAAGATAAAAACGAGATTACTTTAACCGAGATGTCCGTCGGTGAGAGCGGGGTGGTCAAGGAGATTCGGGGGGGTGTGGGAGCCAGGAGCCAGCTGAACTCTCTCGGCATCATCCCTGGGAAGAAAGTTACCAAGATAAGCGCCATGTTTCTGCATGGGCCAGTAACCTGTGAGGTGGACCGGGTAAGAATGGCAATTGGACGAGGCATGGCGAGCAAGATAGTGGTTACCGATATCGAGCCAAAGAAGAAAAAAATCTTGCTCATGGGCAATCCCAATGTCGGCAAGAGTCTCATTTTCACGCGCTTGAGTGGTGTCCGCGTCATCGTGGGCAACTATGCGGGTAAAACCGTGGGCTTTACCCGCAGCCTGATGAAGGTAGGGAATGAAACGGCAGAGGTTATCGATGTGCCCGGTACCTATACCCTTGAGCCTACCTCAGAGGCGGAACAGGTCGCTGCCGAGATGTTTAAGGAAGGTGATGTCATCATCAATGTGGTTAACGCCACCAATCTGGAGCGTAATCTTTACCTCACTCTGGAGCTTCTGGAGCGGCGTATCCCGATGGTGGTTGCCCTCAACCTCTGGGATGACACCAAACACTATGGTATCGATATTGACCTTAAGAAACTGGAGGAACTGCTCGGTGTCCCGGTAGTCCCTACTACCGCCACCACCGGCGAGGGTGTCAGGGAACTGGTGAATAGCATTCCCCATTCCAGAATTCCCACCCGGACAGTCTCAAGTCACGAGGAGCGCTGGCAGGCAGTGGGCAGCATTGTGGAGCAGGTGCAAAGAATCACCCACCGCCACCATACCTGGCGCGAGCGTTTGGCTGATGCCAGCGTTAAGCCTGTTTCGGGTAGCTTCATGGCTCTAATTGTGCTGGTAGGGGTCTTTTTCAGCGTGCGGTTTATAGGGGAGGGGCTCATCAGCCGGGTGTTTGACCCCATTTTCAACCACCTCTGGGCGCCGGTGGTACTCAAACTGAGTGTGCTACTGGGGGGTGGAGGGGCTCTCCACGATATTCTCGTGGGGAGAGTGGGGGGTGGGCAGATTGATTTCATAAGTTCTTTTGGGCTTTTAACCAGCGGGCTTTATGTTCCTTTCGCGGTTGAGATTCCCTATCTTTTCTCCTTCTATCTGGCACTGGGCATCCTCGAGGATACCGGCTATCTCCCCCGTCTTGCCGTGCTTATGGACACATTTATGCACCGCCTCGGGCTACACGGTTACGCCATCATTCCCAATCTGCTAGGGCTGGGCTGCAATGTACCTGCTATCCTGGCTACCCGCATTCTGGAGAGTAAAAGGGAACGTTTCATCACCTCTACGCTGATTTCAGTGGCTGTCCCCTGCGCGGCACTTCAGGCAATGATTATCGGGCTGATGGGTAGGTTTGGCTACCGGTACGTCATCATAGTTTACGGCACACTCTTTCTGGTCTGGGTGATGCTGGGGTTAATCCTGCACCACACTGTAAAAGGCTTTAGCCCGGAGCTTCTGATTGAAATTCCCCCTTACCGCCTGCCACCCTGGCGACTCATCTCTGCCAAGCTATGGCTTCGCCTCTCCAGCTTTCTGGTGGAAGCAGTCCCCATCATCCTGGGTGGGATTTTAGTGGTGAATATCCTGTATCTGCTGGGGGCGTTTGAGGTTATTGCCCGTTTTACCGCGCCGGTCATCACCGGCTTATTGGGATTACCCGAAGGGGCAATGGTAGCTATTACGTTAGGCTTTCTGCGCAAAGATGTGGCAATGGGTCTTCTGGCACCCCTTGGGCTTACGGCGAATCAGCTTGTCGTTGCCAGCGTGGTCCTGGCGATGACCTTTCCCTGCATCGCCACCTTCGTTGTGCTCTTGAAGGAGCTGGGCTTAAAAGATATGCTCAAATCGGTGGCGATAATGCTGGCTACCTCGCTTATCGTAGGCACCCTTCTGCATGCAATTCTCAGGTAGAGTTACGCTTCGAACCCCAATTCATCAGCCCCGGAAACAACCCAGGGCTAAACAAGCAACCCCTCTCTACATCGAAGAGGAGGGAAAAGTCAACAGTTCCCAGTAGCCGATATCACTTCTTCAGGACGGAGAACATCCCACCATCCCGATCATTTCCCAGCGTAGCAGGACATGATGAAGCAGAGTATCCGTAAAGCTACGTAATTCCAGATTTTGATTGGCGTAACCCTTCTGCAAACTCCTGACAAAATTCAAAAATGTCATCATTTTGTAATCTTTTCCGCTCTGGTTTAATGACTTTCCCATCTCCAACCATATATAATATTTAACAACAAATTCAGTCAGAATCTGTAACAGTGCTTGCCTGAGTGCGAGAAGAAGGAGACGATAATGGAACACAAACTACCCCCTCTACCCTTTTCAAAGGACGCGCTTGCCCCCAACATATCCGCCGAAACTATTGACTACCATTATGGGAAACACCATCAGGCTTATGTGGACAATCTCAACAAGCTGATTCCCGGTACTGAGTTCGAAAAGCTCACCCTGGAAGAGATAGTGAAGAAATCATCCGGTGGCATTTTCAATAACGCCGCGCAGGTCTGGAACCATACCTTCTACTGGAACTGTCTCTCGCCAAAGGGCGGTGGCGAACCAGTCGGAGAGCTGGCTAAAGCCATAACCAGAGACTTTGGCTCCTTCGCCCAGTTTAGAGAAAAATTCACGAGTACCGCAATAACGCACTTCGGCTCGGGGTGGGCATGGCTGATAAAGAACCCCGACGGTAAGCTCTCGATAGAAGCAACGGCCAATGCCGGCACTCCGCTTAAAGATGGGAGGAAAGCCCTCTTTACCTGCGATGTGTGGGAGCACGCCTACTACATTGATTACCGAAACGCCAGAGCCAGATATGTTGAGGCATTCTGGAAACTGGTGAACTGGGACTTTGTCACCCTGAATCATAAATAAGACCTGGTGAGGGGCATATTCAGACGACATCGTTCTAAGTTGGTTGAAGTTGAATTGTCCTCACTTCTATACAACCATTAGCCTCTTGCGCCTGCCTGAGCCAGGCATAGTATAATGAACTACTATCTCCCGGGCTAAAGGAGGACACAATGAAAATCACCGATGTCAGCATGGAAATCTACAGCTGGCCCCGGCGTAAGCCAATCCGGAACGGGAAATACACCTACACCCACGCCGGCATCAGCGTGGTGAAGATTCAGACTGATGAAGGCATCACCGGACTCGGTCTGGGCGGTGGCGGCACTACCGACGTCGGCTTACAGGCGCTCGTCGGTCTTGCTGACGGCTTCAAACCAGCCTTGGTCGGGGAAGACCCTCTGGATGTGGAGAGAATCTGGGCGAATATGTGGGTGCCCAAGCTCAAGGGACGGCGGGGCATCAGCACCCGTGTCATCAGCACCATTGACATCGCCCTCTGGGACCTCAAGGGCAAGGTATGCAACCAACCCATCTACAAGCTCCTGGGGGGCTACACCAGCCGAATTCCGACCTATATCGCCGGTGGTTACTACGAGGAGGGAAAGGGACTCAGAGAGCTGGCAAAGGAGATGGAAAGCAATGTGGCGATGGGCGCCCGGGCAGTAAAGATGAAGATAGGTGGTGCCCCCATCAACGAAGATGTGGAGAGAGTCCGGGTGGCAAGAGAAGCCATCGGTAGCAATGTCAAACTCATGGTGGACGCCAATAACGCCTACCGCTACTACGAAGCCATAGAGATTGCCCGAAAGATGGAGAGGTATGACGTCTACTGGTTCGAAGAGCCGGTGATGCCCGATGACTACCGCGGTCACGCCATGATTGCGGCGGCAACATCTATCCCCATCGCCACCGGTGAGAACGAATACACCCGCTACGGTTTCCGCGACCTGATTGAACACAAGGCGGCGGCGATTTTGAATGCTGATGCCCAGATTCTGGGTGGTGTCACCGAGTTTCTGAAGGTTGCTGCCCTGGCGTCTGCGTACGACCTCCCTATTGCTCCCCACGGTAATCAGGACGTGCACGTCCACCTGGTAGCGGCGATACCGAACGGGCTCATTGTCGAGTATTACCGTGATACCGTAGACCCGATGTGGGGCAAGTCCTTCAAAGAGCATCTCGTGCTGAAAGACGGTTACCTCGAACCGCCCAACCGTCCCGGCTTCGGCATCGAGCTGAATGACGCAGCGCTGAAGCCCTACCGGATAGCCTAACCAAGACCACAGCGAAAAACAACACTCCCAACCTCTAAGAATAACTGGGATGAGAGGAGGTAGAAGTGCGTATTGTCTTAATCGGACAGGCGGCTTTTGCCGAGAAGGTTCTGGAGAGGACGGTCAAGGACGGTGATGAGGTGGTCGGCGTTTACACCATCCCTGACGCCCCAGCGAGGGCAAATCCGCTCAAAGAGTTAGCTCTGAAGGTGGGCATTCCCGTCTTCCAGCCGCCGCGAATGCGTGCCCCAGAGGTCTTCACTAATTATGTCAAACTAAAAGCCGAGCTTAATGTCATGGCGTTTGTCACCGACATCGTGCCCGAGAGCATCCTGAACCACCCCAAGCACGGGACAATCCAGTACCACCCCTCCCTCCTGCCCCGACACCGGGGAGGTAGCTCAATCAACTGGGCAATCATCAAGGGCGAGACAGTGACAGGTCTCACCATCTTCTGGCCTGACAAGGGGCTGGACACCGGACCCATCCTGCTCCAGAAAGAAGTTGAGATAATGCCCGATGATACCGTCGGTTCGCTCTACTTCAATAAGCTTTTTCCGATGGGCGTAGAGGCAATCTCCGAGAGCATCACCTTGATAAGAAAGGGGAAGGCGCCGAAAATCCCTCAGGACGAATCACAGGCAACCTATGAAGGGCTCTGTACAGAAAAAGAAGCGATAATCAACTGGGGTAAACCAGTGAGGGAGGTCTATAACCTTATCCGCGGCACTAATCCACAGCCCGGCGCCACCACCAGCTACCGCGGAGCGGAATTCAAGGTTTTTGACTGCACCATGATTAACACCCCGTTGGGCAGTGCTCCGGGGACAGTTATCAGCGTAACCGAACAGGGCTTTACCGTGGCGTTAAAAGACGGAGCAATAACTGTAAAAAGAGCACAGACAAAGGGCGCTTCTAAAATAGACGCCAACGCCTTCGCTGAGCAGATTTTCCTTCAAGTCACAAGCAAGTTAGGCTAGCTTGCTTTTTCTAAGGCCAAGCTGAGATACTAATTGAACCAGGGGCTGGCGGACCGCCAGCCCCTTTACGAACGAGGTAACTCTAGCCCTTGCCAATACGAAACATCTTGGTGCCACAGGCGGGGCAGGTGCCCTGGGTAGCGGGCTTGCCATTTTTCATCGTTATGGCTCTGGGGTTCCTCATCTCCCTCTTGGTGCGACACTTCATGCAATAGGCTTCCATCGGCTACCTCCTTTCTGAATATGGAGAATAGAATATTTCGAAGCGAATGTCAATAGCTTCAGAGGCAAAATTTTATAAAATTTTAGCGCCAGAGGTCTTCGAGCCTCCCTTCCTTGGGTTCAGAGGAGGCTATCTCCTGTCCAGAAGCTAGCTCCTTGTAGGATTCGGGAGAACCATACTCCCTCACCTGAAATGCCACCGGCATGGGCACGGCGTGACCGAAAATCAGGGCCTGCCGCCGGCTCGCCAGCCGCGAAAGCACCGACCTGAGCTCATTCCTGCCTGACACCCCGGAGAGCACCGCGTCAACATCTCTCTCGTTGTCCAGAAGACAGGTTATCTTGGTGCCAAGCTGGGACATCACCTCATCACTGATTCCGCTGGGACGCTGGTCAATCACGAGCAGAGTGACGTTATACTTCCGCATCTCCCGGGCGATAGTGCCGAAGATGGTTCTACCGGATACTTCCGGGCTCAAGAACTTGTGGGCTTCCTCAATGGTGATGACCAGTGGTCTGGGCGAGCCAGTCCCCTCCCCCATCGCCCGCTCCGTCATTTCCTGATAGCGGGCGTAGATGCGGCGAGAAAGGAGATTCGCCACCAGGATATAGGCGGTAATGTCCCGGTAGCGCCCGAACTCCAAAACGACATTCATCCCCCGCTCCAGATACTCCAGGATTGCCCCGACGGCATCAGCGGATGCCTTTGCTTCCATAAATGGCATACGTACAATGGTGTTAAGCCCCCGCTTCAGGTTCTGAAAGGTGCTCTCGTGGATGTTAAGACCTTTAAGCAGGTTATCAGTATCCTCTGACTCGGTGAGACCGGCACTGCGGCTGAGCCACTCCCTGCCGAAGTGCCTTCTGAGTTGATAGACCGCCTCCACCGCCGGGTCGGTAAGGTTCAGGGTCTCCTGGAGAATAGCGATGTCTTCCGGTTCAATTTCATCGTAGCCAATCCTGACCACAAAGTCAGGGCTTACCCCCCTCTGCCGCGAGTTTTTCTCATCAAGGCTGAAAACGGCTACCCGTGACGGGAAAAGCTGTTTTAACCCCTTTACCTGGCGCTTTTCACCCTCGCTCGTGCCCATCCAGCCGTATTCATTATGCATGTCAAAGATGAGATTCACCGCCCTGCTCTTCTGGAGCATCCCGATGAGCAGAATCCGGGTGAGGAAGGTCTTACCGGTGCCGCTCTTGCCGAAGATGCCGTTGGAGCGTTTGACGAACTCCTCCAGATTAAGACGCAGTCTGGTTTCCATGTCCAGGGGATTGCCGATGGGAAAGCCCTCTTTACCGAAGATAAGCTCGGTATCAGCTTCATCGGCGAGCCTGACCGGGGAAAAATGGCTGGGCACCGTCTTAACCGGCGCCACCTCCTGACTGCTATCAACGCCGAGCATGGGCAGAACATGAATTGTCCCGAAGGTAGCAGTGCCCGAAAGAACTTCGGTGAGAAACGAGTCCGAGCCATCGGGCGGGTCAGCCGAGATAGCCGGGTCGGTAACGCCCAGGCTGATATCGGTAATCATGCCGAAGAAACGCTGTTTTTTCCCCTCAATTACGATGTGTCGCCCCACCACCATGTCCTCAACCGACGCCGAGTTATCCAGACGCACATCAACCCCTTCCGTCAGCGAACCCCGGAAAACGATGCCGAGTCTTTCACTCATTGCTCAGCCTCCCCAGGATAAGTCGGAGCTCTCTGAAATCACCCCGGAGGAGCCGGGTAAGCTCCTTACCGGCTTTTACCAGAAAGACATGAGGGTCGGGGTAGACCGCTGCCATCTGCCTGAGACAGCTACTTACCAGCTCTTCCCGGTTAGTCGCCCCGCGACTGGCAAGCAGAATGCCCAGAAAATCGAGCGACTTACTAAACTCTCTTATCTCCTCATCGGAGCAGGAGTAGACAAAGCTGTGGATGGCGGGAGGGATGGGCGACAAACGGTGTAACAGCTTGCCCTCGAACCTCCCGCCGACGGCGAGGGAGGTAAACTCACTGCGGAGCAACTTCATGAGCTGGGGGCTATTGCGGTAGAGCGCTGCCTCACTCTCCTCTGCCTGCCCCCGGGCGATGGGACGACGCCCCGGCTCAATACTCAGGGTCGCCTCTTCACCAACGACGCCGTAGATGGGAGGGTCACCTACCCTGACCAAGCTACCCATTGGTGGTAGATGGTAAAGCTCGTAGCACTGGGTAGTAAAAGCCTGTGTAGTGGCTTCGATGACCTCGCCAATTCTCTCCATAGCCATCCTCAATCAATCAGTCGACAACAATCTGCTAAGTGCTTCAACTCGACGTCTCAATGATGCGCATCCGTCTCACTACTCCTGTTGTTCAAAACTGATAAGCTTACATTCTTTCAGGATGACATCAAGCTCTAGACCCTCGCACTTACCCCTTATCCTGGCTATATCTTCCTTCTTAACCTCGTCCAGACGCGGGTTGGTAGTGTCGGTGAAAAGGCAGTCCACCGCCCAGGTGGACATCAAGCCGGTGCTGCCCAGCACGATGTAGCGGCTGCCGAAGAGAGAGCGGTTCATCTTCACCTTGCCGACGACCTCAAGGACTTTGCCCTTGTACTTCCGGTCCGCCGCCTCGACGTCTTCGGTGTAGGCATCAAAAAGCTCTCTCGCCCCGATAAGAGTTACTCCATCGGGCAGAACAGTGGGCGGCATTCCCGGGACTTTGGTCGTCCCTTTGGCACAGCCGGAGAGAAGCAAGACACCACAAAGGAAAAGTGAAAGCGACTTCGCTGTCATTCCCGCCATGTAGGCTTTACTTCTTGCCCGGTTGCTTCTGCTCCGCCTTCTTGACCTGCTGTTTCTTCATCTTGTCCTTGGTCTTTTTGCCCTTGTCACCCATGTCTTACCTCCTCTAAACCCATCTTGTGCGTTTGCTCCGGCTTTTTCCGGAACTTTCTACAAACTGGCTTTCCGTCTCAAGGTATGATTCAGCCAGATTCCAGAAGTTCTCCCTGTCGGAAGTCCCAACTACCGCCTGCTCGTGGGCTTCACTGAGAGCTACCGGGTAGCCCTGCCCCCTCTGGCACTGGTCAAGAGTTAACGAATGAACCAGCCCGAGCAAGTCATTGTCTAGCGCCACCCACTCCGGAACCTCGATGCGGACAATTTCATCATCCATCCTGAGATAGAAGAAATAGACCCGGTGGTCGCGGTAGCGTTCGTTGATTGATGCCATGCTGACGAACAGCGCCGAACGCTCCCCGGGCTTAAGAACGCTGGAGAACAAGTCCCTGTCCTGAACGCCGTAGACACCGTCACAGGGGCGTTTGTTAAAGGCTACCCCCTTGCAGTAACGGTCGCAGTCAGCAGTCTCGTTGGGACAGAGACTAACCCGGAGCGTGTCAACCACGTCACTGCTTCTGGGAAAACTGGTGTAGCCGGCAAGAGCCAGCCTTTTACTTCTCCCCTGCCTTTTTAGCTCATCCAGATAGATAAGAAAGCCCTTATTCAGAAGGCTGTCAACGACAAAATCGGGGTAGTCACGCGAGGTCAACCCCCAGAGGATAAGGGGACCATCAATGAGAGCCAGAGCCGAGCAATCTTTCGGCAAGCCGGCTCCCATCTCGGCAAGCTTCTGAGCCTCAAGAACGCTCCGTTTTATGTCAAGTAAAGAACCCTCGATTGGTAGCTCACGGTAGCCTGTCCCGGGCGGCGGTGCGATGACCACGTTCTCATCGCCGAAGTAGAGATGGGGGAAGCTCTCCAGAACAGCATCGGGGTTCTTACCGTAACTCAGGGTAACCGCACCGATATTGAGGAGAAAGCAGCGCGCCTCGCGGTGACGGTCAACTTCAATATGGGAGCCGTCACTGCCAATAACGGTGAATGAAGAAGGGACAGGGGATACCGAGTAAGCATGGTTCAGCTCCTTATAGAGCCCGGCGACCGTCCACCACCTTACCCGACTCCGCTCAAGTTTAGCCTTCAGGCGGGCAAACTCACCTGAGCTTTTCTCAAAAAGAGCCAGAGCCTCCCGCAGGCGCTGGTCTCTCGCCTGGCGACCCCGGCTCATGCCGAGCGCCATCGTCTCTATCTGTCCGACTACCTTCGAGAGGTCTAAGGACACTCTTCCCTCAAATCGCAGAACTGAATTTTATTAAGTATAGTCCATTCGGCTCTGCGACCTCAAGCGGAAAACTGGAAATCCAGACAGATTGGAGAAGTCGGTCAGTTTGCTTTTCATGCAATGAGAATTTAGTTTTCAAGCATTAGACTACCCCATCATTCAAAAACTTTCTCTGAGTAAAGCCGCCGTGTTAAAATAAACATCATGCTTTCAACTCTTTTAAGTCTGATTGTGATTTCATTTACCGGCGTAATGGCACCGGGGCCCATGTTCGCGGTGACCTTAGCCAGAAGCTACAGCTCACCGTGGGCGGGGCTATTCCTCGCGCTGGGTCACGCCGTAGTCGAAGTGCCACTCATATTTCTCATCTATTTCGGCTTCGGGACATTCTTCCAAAAAAACAATGTCCGACTGGCTCTCAGTCTCATCGGCGGTGGCGTGATTATCTGGCTGGGTATATCCTTGTTTCACAGCCGCAGCGAGACAATATCCGGCATTAACGATGTTACAGGTATGGCTTTCACCTCCGGTATTCTGATGAGCGCCTTGAACCCTTTCTTCCTTCTCTGGTGGGCAACTGTAGGCAGTATGCTCATCTCACGCTTCGTGAACTTCGGGCTAAGAGGCATGGTCGCCTTCACCGTAGCCCACTGGTCTTGCGACTTAATCTGGCTGTCATTTGTCTCCATCCTGGTTTATCACACCCATGCCTTCTGGGGACAACAGATTCAGGAGTGGCTCCTCATCGCCTGCAGCCTGCTTCTGATAGGCTTTGGTAGCTGGTTCATCATTTCAGGACTTAAGCTCACCGCTCAACGAAATAGGACACCATGAAGGTCGGGCTTGTCTACGACGACATCTACCTGAGGCATGACACCGGTGAGCACCCGGAAAACGCCCAGCGACTTTCGGCTGTCATGTCCCACCTTGAGACAACGGGACTCCTTCCAAGGCTGACCCGTCTCAAGCCTTCCCCCGCCAACGAAAAGGAGCTCAGATTGGTGCACACCGAATCTCACATAAGGCACGTCAGAGAGGTCGCGGAGGGGGGCGGGGGCTATCTGGATTTAGATACCGTGGTTTCGCCGGAGTCCTACGAGGTAGCCCTCTACGCCGTTGGCGGCGTAATCCGGGCTGTCCAGGCAGTAATGTCAGGAGAGGTCGGAGGTGCCTTCGCTTTGGTGCGACCGCCTGGTCACCACGCCGGGAGAGACAGGGGAATGGGCTTCTGTCTTTTCAACAATATCGCTATCGCCGCAAGCTACGCCCTGAAAGAATATCCTCTCAGCCGTCTAGCCATCATTGACTTTGATGTCCATCACGGGAACGGCACCCAGGAAATCTTCGAAGCCGCGCCCCGCGTGCTTTATGTCTCAACCCATGAGTCCCCCCTCTACCCCGGGACAGGCAGACTGGGGGAGACCGGTAGTGACGAGGCAAAGGGCACCAAGGTCAATATCCCCCTGCCCGCTGGCTCTGGTGACAGCGAGTACCAGAGGGTCTACACAGAGATAATCATGCCGGTGGTGGCCAGGTTCAAGCCGGAGCTCATCCTGGTTTCCGCCGGCTACGACGCCCACTGGGCAGATGGGCTGGCAATGATGCGGCTTTCCGTCAGCGGTTACGCCGGGATAGCCAAAAATATAAAAAGTCTTGCCGATGAGTTATGTCAGGGCAGAGTCGTACTTAGCCTGGAGGGCGGTTACAACCTGAGCGCCCTGTCTTCCAGCATCAAGGCGACCCTCGACACCTTAATGGGAGACCCATCTGAAGACCCCATCGGCAACCCGCCTCATCCCCCCTCCCCACCCGATATCACTCCCATCGTCCAGGCGTTAAAGAAGATTCACCACCTGGACTGATGCAATACCTTATCAATTCCTCAATCAGTATCGGCTTCCTTTTTCTTCTGCCATAAGACCAGAAGCAGCGGGGCGAGAAAGCTTGAGCTAAAAGTCCCGGCGATAAGCCCGACCATAAGGACAACGGCGAAGTTACGGATGGTTGAGCCGATAAAGAGAAGAAGCGCCAGAATCATAATCAGCGTGGTCAGGCTCGTGTTAATACAGCGCCCCAGTGTCTCCGAGATGCTGTAGTTAACCAGCGTGTCAAAGTCACGGCTCAGCCCCCGAGTCGCGTTCTCCCGGATACGGTCAAAGACGACCACGGTATTATTTACGCTGTAACCAATCACCGCCAAAATCCCCATGATGAACATCAGGTTTATCTCCCAGTTATAGAAGCGACCCAAGAGAGAGAAGACACCGATTGAAACCAGGCTATCGTGAGCCAGGGCGATAACAGCGCCTACCCCATAAAGAAAGGGACTCGGCATCTGGCGGAAAGCCCAAGCCAGATAAAGCATTATCCCGAAAGACGCCACCACGACGGCGATGATGGTATTCCGGGTGGTCTCGGCAGCTATCATCGGCGAGACTGATTTAAACTCAACCTCCTTGACCTCACCCAGTTCCCCGCCGAGAGCCGATTCAAGTGCTGTCTTCGCCTCACTGGTAAGCTCAGGAGTCCGGACAATAAAGTCTCCCTTCGAGGTAAGCTGGACAATGGCGCCGGGATAGCCAGCCCTGGCGAGGGCTTGCTTGAGTTCAGATTGTCCCATCTCTTTCTCAAAATTCAGGGTAAGAATAGAGCCACTGGAAAACTCAATACCACTCTTAAGTCCAAAGACGGCGGTTAGGAAAACAGCGACCAGAATATATATAGCTGTAACCGAGAGAAACCATTTCTTTCTGCCTACAATATCCACATTATACCTTCCCCGAATAAATGCTGGTAAACAGCCAGAGCCGTTTAGAGGCGGCTGTCCCGACAAAGAGACGCAGCATGGTATGGCTGACCAAAACCGCGCTGAACATGCTCACTGCAACCCCGATAAACAGAGTCAGGGCGAAGCCCATAAGTGGGGCACTCTCGGCGATACTTGAGCCGAGCCAGTAAAGAACGCCACAGACAATAAAGGTAGTGAAGTTGCTGTCCCAGATTGCCCGCCAGGCGCGGCTGAAGCCGGCTTCAATGGCGGCACCCAGGGTCTGACCGGCATTCAGTTCCTCCTTCATCCGTTCGAAGATAAGGACATTGGCGTCTACCGCCATGCCGAGGGAGACGATGAAGCCACCAATACCAGAGAGGGTAAGAGTTACCGCCCAGAGTTTGAAAAGAGCCAGTACCAGCACCCCGTAGAAGGTGAGGGCAAGGCAGGAGACAAGTCCCGCCAGACGGTAATACAGAACCATGAAAAGCATGACCAGTGCCACGCCGATGAGTCCTGCCCTTACTCCCTTGCTGACGAAGTCCGAGCCGAGCACAGGGGTTATCGTATCATCATAAACCAGAGTCAGGGCTACCGGCAGACGTCCGTAATTAAGCTGGCGGGAGAGAAGCACAGCATCGTCCAGGGTGAGACCCTCAACCTGCCCCTGGTCGGTAATGACGCTATTTACCACCGGGGCGATGGGTTGACCACCAGCCGAATACAAGGTGTGGCTGCCCTCGAAGATACCCAGCTGTTTCCCCACCAGACGCCCGGTGACCTCCGTCGAGATTTTGCTGCCCTCCTCGTTCCACTCGAAGACAAGAAGAATCTCACCCGAATTGCCCCGGGTCACAAATGTATTTTCTTTAAAATAGCGGCTGGAAAGGGTCTTCTCTTCGCCGTCGATGACCGCGGTGGCTGGCTTCCACTTGCCCAGTTCGTTCTCCCACTTCGCCTCCCCCTCTAAAATGAGCTCACCGAACTCAAGGATGTCGACCTGGGATAGCCCTTCTTTTTCCCTATCGCTTATGCTCTTTCCGGGAAGCTCAACCAGAATGCTGTCTTCCCCCTGCTTCTGGATAACCGGCTCGGTCACCCCCAAGGGGTTTATCCGGTTAGCAAGCACAGCCACCACTCCCTCGACAGCCTCGCTACGGTCAGCCTCCGCTATCTGAGAGAGGTCAGCCTGATAGACAAGGTGTAGACCGCCCTGAAGGTCCAGCCCCAGCTTGATACCGCGCTCAAAGATAGTACCTTTATCAATCGGCACCACGACCGCCAGAGCGAATAGAAAAACCACAATGAGTATCAGGAAGAATAACGTGTTCCGTCGCTGCATCTAAGCTGTAACAACCTCCTTTTTCGTGTCAGTTGAAAATCAAATCCTTAGCCTGCCCTGCTTCCCGGGGCAGTCTTAGCCAAAAGCCGGCGCGCCAGCGTTAGAGCCGCCCGGTGGCTCTTGATTTCCCCCGACGCCTGCGCCTCACTCACTTTCTCCAGAATCTGTCCGATTTGGGGTCCCGGCTTGAGACCGAGCACTCTAATTAAATCATCTCCAGTGAGAAGCCTTTCTCTGGTGACCACCTCTTTCTGCCGGTAATATTGCTCCAATATGTAGCTTATAAGATGATTGTTCGCCTCCCAATTTTTCATCTCCAGATTGGGACCCCGGGTCGCCAGATGGTCAGCCAGATTCAGGAAGAGGATGTCAATCCCGGCTTCGCCGGTGTCGCGAAAATAGCGGTAGATAGCCCGGCCGGTCGGTGGCTCACCCCCCTGACTCATCTGCCCCGGACGCAGGTGGTATTTTACCATAGTGGCGACAAGTTTTATCTCACGGGCGCTGAAACGGAGTCGAGCCATAATCTTTTCAACCGTTTCGGCACCCTGGTTACCGTGTCCCAGGAACCTTATCCGCCCGCTGTCATCGGGGGCTTTGGTCTGGGGCTTGGCGATATCGTGAAGCAGGGCTGCCAGTTTGAGCATGAGCCTTCTCGTGCTGCCGGCACTCACCGCCTGGTCAAAGTGACGCTTAAGAGCGTCTGACCAGGGAACATCGGTAAGCACCTCGCTCCCAGCGTGTGCCCACTCACCCCGCCGCAAAAGAAAATCCACCACTGCTACTGACTCAAGTGAGTGGTTCAGGACATCCCAGAAATGCTCTTTGGGCTGGGTTACCCCCCTGGCTAGCTCAAGCTCCGGGATAACTGCGGTAAGCAAGCCAAGCCGGTCAATATAGGGAAGAATGGAGCCGCTTTTCGGGATATCCAAGATTCTAAGTAGCTCCTCTCGCACCCGCTCTCCGGCCACCCCCGAAACCAGTTTTGACTCCTGCAAGAGCCGGGCTTCAGTCTCTTTATCCAGGACAAAGTTGAGCTCGGCGCCCAGCCTGACGGCGCGCAGAAGCCGCACCGGGTCAGCCTGAAAAACCCCCGGGCTAACCTGCCGGATGATGCCACGCTCAAGGTCTTCCCTCCCATGAAATGGGTCAATCAATCTGGAGAAGTCCAGTCCGAGCGGTAAAGCCATGGCGTCAATGGTGAAGTCACGGCGGGACAAATCCTCTTCAATTGTGCCAGAGAAGGTGGAGAAGTCAATCGTTCGGTTGTCTTTAGTAACGACCCGTCCGACACGATTCCCCTCATCCAGAAGGACAAAAGTCCCGCCAAGAATTCTGGCGACCCGCTCGGCAACGCCAAGAGCATCAGCGCTAACCGCAACATCAATATCGTTGGTAGCCCTGCCCAGAAAGCTGTCCCGAATCAGTCCACCGACCAGATAGGCTTGAACGCCTGCTTTCGTCAGAATCTGATTCAGTTCTTTAAGCAAGCCAAGAGCGACTGGTTCAATTTTCAGTGATAGACTAGCCATAAGATGCTCAAAAACTAAATATACTACCTCAAAGCTTCTTTAGCAAGGTGGGTATGGTATGGTTCTGAATTGGTTACACCGGATTTTGTTACGGCTTAAGGTCAAGCAATCTGATTGGCCCAGAAGACTACCACGTTACTTCTTCCTCGCAACGACAGCATTATGGGCGAGCAGAACTGATATTATCAGGCTTGGAAACTACACCTTTATTAGCTATAATGAAACCGTTATAAACTAGGAGACTGAGAAAATTTTATGGGCATGGGACAGAGTTGTATTGATGGTTAGGATTGGTATCCCCAGAGCCCTGCTTTACTACCAGTATTACCCAATGTGGCAGACCTTCTTCCAGAAGCTGGGAGCAAGCGTAGTGGTGTCCCCCGAGACCACCCAGCCCATGCTGGAAGCAGGCTCCAGCCGGGTAGTGGCAGAGACCTGTCTCCCGGTAAAGGCTTTTATCGGACATGCCATTTATCTGGCTGACAGATGCGACCGCATCTTCATCCCGGCAATCCAGAGCACCAGGAGAAAAGCCTACAACTGCTCCAAGTTCCTGGGGCTACCCGATATGACCAGGGCGGTTGTCCCCGAGGCACCCCGGATGCTTGAGGTGGACATCAACATCAACCGGGGCAGGTGGTATCTCTATCAGGGAATCTACCGTCTGGGGGCAGAGCTCACCCGTAATCCCATCAGGGTGAGGGAAGCCGCCCTCGAAGCCTGGCATACCCTTTTAGCCCATCAGGACCTTGCGGCTCAGACGGGGCAAACCCAATCTGCTACGCAAGGCGGTAGCGGAGAAAAAACTGACGATGCCATCGCTCTCATCGGCCACCCTTATCTGCTCTACGATGAATTCCTGAGCCACCGCCTCATTCCCCGTATTAACCAGCTTGGCTACCGGGTGGTAACCCCGGAGACGATACCGGAGGCCGAGCGGGAGAGGGCAACGACCGAGGTTGCCGGTAACACCTACTGGAGCTATGAAGGAGAGATAGTCGGCGCCGGTGGCTACTTCCTCAAGAGCAGGGTAAGCGGTATCATCGGCATCATGGCTTTTGGCTGCGGACCTGATTCGCTTATGATGGAGGTAGTGCGCCACAGGGCAAACAAACCGGAGAGCCCTCCTTTCATGAGTCTCACCCTGGAAGAGCATACCTCTGAGGTAGGACTCGTCACCCGGCTCGAAGCCTTTATTGATATGATTGAGAGGCGTAAGCTACTGCGATGCGGGTAGGACTGCCGCACATCGGTAACACCTACATCCCCTTCAAGGCGCTAATGGAAAGCCTGGATGCCGACTACGTCATCCCGCCACTAAACAGCCAGCATACCCTTTCCCTCGGGGTGAGATACTCTCCAGAAGACGTCTGTCTCCCCTTCAAACTCATTCTGGGTAACCTGATTGAGGCGGCAGGAATGGGGGCGGATAGCCTCATCATGCCCGGAGGCTATGGCATCTGCCGCCTGGGCTACTACGCCAAGATACATGAAGCAATCCTCCGCAACCTCGGCTACCAGACCGAGATGATAAGGTTCGGGCTTTCCGAGCAGAAGCTCAGCGGAGTCCTCAGGATGGTAAGGCATCTATCGGGCGGCGCTTCGTGGGGACGCATCGCCAGCGCTTTCCGTTTCGGGCTAACCAAGCTCACCGCACTGGACAGGATTGAGAAAAAAGTCCAGGAGATTCGGGCTTATGAAACCACAAAGGGGATGGCTAACCAGCTCTACTCCCGGGCGCTTACAGCTATTGACGGCGCCGGTGACTACGCCTCTCTGAAAAAAGTAACCATAGACTACCTCAGCCAGCTAAACGATGTATCAATCGATAGTAAACACCAGCCCCTTATTGTCGGCATCACCGGCGAGATATACGTGCTGCTTGAGCCTTTTGCCAATCTTGATTTGGAGAGCGAGCTGGGCAAACTCGGAGTTCTGGTGCGCCGCCAGGTCTTCCTCTCCAACTGGATTCGCTTCAGCTGGTTCCTCAACTATCTGGGGCTCGACGAGCACGCCCGGGTACACCGCGCCGCTAAGCCCTACCTCAAGCGTGATGTCGGCGGTGACGGCTGGGAATCGGTGGGGGATAAGGTGCTCCACGCCGGCGAATACGACGGTCTTATCCACCTCGCCCCCTTCACCTGCATGCCGGAAACAGTCGCCCAGAACATCATGAAGAGCACCCGGGAACACCTCCCCGTCCTCACCATCCTCTGTGACGAGCAAATGGGAAAGACCGGACTCCTCACCCGGCTTGAGGCTTTTTGCGACCTCCTGGAGCAAAGGCGTAGAATACGTAGAGAGAAACGATAATGAGGGTCTATCTGGGAATTGACGCCGGCTCGGTATCGACCAAGCTCGCCGTGATTAACGAAAAGGACGAGCTAATTAGCCATGTCTATCTTCCCACACAGGGTAAGCCGATAGAGGCAGTCCAGTCAGGACTCAGACAAATCAAAAGGGAACTGCCAGCAGACATCTGCGGCGTCGCCGCTACCGGCAGCGCCCGCTATCTGGTGGGAGTAATCACCGGCTCCGACCTCACCAAGAACGAGATTACCTGCCACGCCATCGCCACCCTGAAGTTCCTGCCCGAAGTCAGGACCATTATTGAAATCGGCGGGCAGGACAGCAAGATGATTATCCTGAGAGACGGCATAGTTACCGACTTCGGTATGAACACCGTCTGCGCCGCCGGCACCGGTAGCTTCCTCGACCACCAGGCTCTGAGACTCAACATGAGCATTCAGGAGTTCAGCGAAAGGGCACTCCAGGCCACCACTCCGGTGCGTATCGCCGGGAGGTGCACCGTCTTCGCCGAATCGGATATGATACACAAACAGCAGATGGGTCACCGCACCGAGGACATCGTCTACGGACTCTGTCAGGCTCTGGTTAGAAACTACCTCGCCAATGTCGGGCTGGGGAAAGAGATTAAGCCCCCCATCATCTTTCAGGGCGGGGTCTCTTTCAATCAGGGCATCGTGAAAGCCTTCCGCGAGGAACTGAAGATGGAGATTGTTGTGCCGCCCCACCCGGAGCTCATGGGCGCCATCGGGGCAGCGATTCTGGTCAGTGAGAAAATGGGGGTGGATGGGCAGAGTCAGTTCAAGGGCATGGGAATCAGCGACGAGATATACAAAGCCTCGTCTTTTGAGTGCACTAATTGCCCCAACCACTGTGAGATTGCCGAGCTCACCCTTAAAAGTGAGGTGCTGGCAAGATGGGGTGGGCGGTGTGACCGCTGGGAGAAAAGCCATCTGGCTTTATCCCGCTAAAGGAGAAGAGATGATAATTGCTGTTGATGCCGCCGGCGGCGACTACGCCCCGCATGAGATAGTCAAGGGCGCCATAAAAGCGGCGCAGGACTTTAAGGTCGGGATTGCCCTGGTGGGAAAGCCCCAAGTACTGCGTCTCCTCACCAGCCGTTACCGCAAGGAACTGGACATCGGTATTGTTGAGGCAAATGACGTCATCACCTACTACGAGCACCCCATGGAGGCGGTGCAATCCAAGCCTGACTCATCAACCGTGGTCGGCACCAAGCTCCTCAAAAACGGTGAAGCCCAGGCGTTCGTCTCCGCTGGTAACGCCGGTGCCGTTCTTTGCGCCTCGTTTCTGATTTTGGGCAGGATAGAAAAGGTCGAGCGCCCCTCACTCTGTAGTCTGGTTAACCTCAACCCAAGTGTTCCTGCCCTTCTCCTCGACGTGGGGGCTAACGTTGACTGCCGTCCCAGCCACCTGGTGCAGTTTGCCGAGCTTGGCTCCATCTACGCCAGGCGCATCTTTGAGATTTCGTCACCCCGCGTCGGACTTATCTCAAACGGCGAAGAGCCAACCAAGGGCAACCGCCTGACGCTAGAGGCGCACGCCCTGCTCAAGGACTCCGGTCTTAATTTCATCGGTAACATCGAGGGACAGGACCTGACCCAGGGCAAGGCTGACGTCATCGTCACCGACGGCTTTACCGGCAACGTCATCATCAAGACGATTGAGGGGCTGGCAGAATCCTTCGTCAGAGTGAGAAGAACTGGGCAGTCGCCCGGACTGCAAGGAGGAGCACTGGCAGCGGATGTTGGTGTCAGCACCCTCCTTAAAGGCATGGACTTCCGCGAATACGGCGGCGCCTGTCTTCTGGGGGTAAAGGGAAACGTTATCGTGGCTCACGGAAGGTCCCGCGCCCAGACGATTAGAAACGCCATCTGGCTTGCCCTCCGCACTGCCGAGAAGAGCGTAGTCAAGACGATTGCCGACGAAATAAGGGAAATTCATGAATAAGCGGTACGATGCCATCATCATCGGCGGCGGACCCGCCGGGCTTACCGCCGGCATTTACCTGGCAAGAGACCGCTTTAAGAGCCTGCTCATTGAAAAAGCCCTTATCGGCGGACAGATAACCATGGCTGAGGTGGTGGAGAACTTCCCGGGCTTCCCCGAGGGCGTGAGCGGCCTGGAACTCACCGAACTCATGCATAAGCAGGGGACTAAATACGGACTGGAAACCCTCATGACTGAGGTTAGCGGGCTTGAAATAAAGGATAAAGACAGGCTGGTAAAAACCACCTCAGGCGATTTCTTAACCAGGGCAGTCATCATCGCCTCCGGCGCGGCGAGGAGCCGTCTCGGCGTGCCGGGAGAAAGTGAGTTCATGGGAAGGGGTGTCTCCTACTGTGCCACCTGTGACGGGGCTTTCTTCCGGGACAAGAAAGTAGCAGTGGTGGGCGGGGGCAACGTCGCCGTGAGTGAAGCCCTGCACCTCACCCGCTTTGCCAGCAAGGTCACCGTTATTCACCGCCGTAGCGAGCTGAGAGCGGGGCGACTTCTTCAGGAGAGAGCCTTCGCCGAACCGAAGATTGAGTTCTCCTGGAACTCGGTGGTAGAGAGGATTTACGGGGATGATTTTGTCCGCGGGCTAGACCTGAGACAGGTTAAGACTGGAGAGACATCAAAGCTTTCCCTAGACGGCGTGTTTGTTGCCATCGGGCTGAAACCAGAGACAGAATACGTGAAGGGCATCCTTGAGCTAAATGAAGGCGGGCATATCATCACCGATGAGACTATGGCGACAGAAGTCCCCGGCATCTTCGCCTGTGGTGATGTGCGCCACAACTCCGCCCGCCAGGCAATCGCCGCCGCCGGGGACGGGGCGACCGCCGCTATCTACGCGGCTAAGTATCTTGCCGAGTAGCTAAGTCCGGTAACCCAAAGGTCCGCCGCGCGACCACCTGAAGCTCACGAAATCCCGGGTCAGCCCGTCATAGGCTTTCTGGATGGACTCACAGGCGCGGATATTCTCCAGGGCTATCGCTCCCAGATTAGCCACCGCCTGGGCAAAAAAGATGTCATCATCCGTAAAATGATGTCGCTCACCGGTATAAATCCTGAGCTGCCCGATAATGTCATCGTGGAGCTTCATCGGAACCGCCAGGATAGAGACAATGCCTTCTTTAAGCGCCTGTTCAGGGAAATGAACCCGTCCCGTTTCCAAAGACAGGTCGTTAACTATGGCAACTCTCCCCTTGCCAATTAGCGTTTCTGGCAGGCTTTTCTCCACCTGCCTGGGACCGGCTTCAGTGAAACTGCTACTCAGACCATAAGAGATACTGTGCACCAGATATTTCCTATCCGGAGTAAGGAGCATTATAGAACAGCCCTTTGCCCCCATCGCCTTAGCCGCGTTCTCCACGATAGAGCTTAAGACTTTTTCCGAACTACCCGCGGAGTTGATGGCAGCGGCTACCTCATAGAGCTTACGGAAATAGTTACGCTGAGCCTCCATCAGGTTGCAACTCCTTACGTATCTCTGCCTAATTATAACATCTTCCAATCCAGCACTTCATTATGATAATGTCTAAATTATTTTTAGGTTCTCAAACACGTCACCTCAGTCATTGCGAGGTCTTTAGCCAGAAGCAATCCGCAAACCCATCTCATACTAAGTGACGGACTTGCTTGCTTCGCTCACAATGACGATAGGCTAACATCCAAAGCAAGAACCACTTCCGGTTCTGTTCAGTCATGGTTGCCTGAGAATCTTCCGATTCTTTCGCCCACATCTGAACCTGAAAGATAGGACACCCGCAGAAGTAGCGGGGGTACAGTTCCCCTACCGCAACTGGAAAGAACTGATTGAAAAACAGCCTTATTCGGTTACGGCTAGGATACCTGTGCGGGATAAACCAAGTCCAAGGCTGTCGCCTAAGATACCGAGAATCACTCCAAAAATGCCGAGGCTAAGAAGATGAAAACAACCCCGATTGAACAGAACCCCACTTCCATACATCTTCCTTTTTACCGCCACTTTAGCTAAAATATGCCGATGGAGAGGTGTCCGAGTGGTTTATGGTACCGCTCTCGAAATTTGCCGTTAGGTGTCCCAAAGTATCACTTTGAAGCTAAAATGCTCATTTTTGGTCTTTGGCTAGGCACCTGACTTGAATGTGCTATCCCTTTTTGTCCTTTGCCTTTGTGTTCAGTCTGTGACCATTTTGTGACCAATTTTCCATGTTCATTTCAGAAGGGTTCACATGCAGCGTAGGTCTCATGCCCTGTACGCGGTTGATAGTTCCGCGGCAGGTCTTGGGATGTAGACCGTCAGCGATAATGGGACACATTTAGGGCCATTAAAATCGAACACTTCGGGTTAGTGGCGCGAGCTCCTGATGGGGTAGACTAACCTAAACTTGGAAAGGAGCTAATGTGTCCCAGAATAACAAAGACAAATCCGGCACTGCCGAGGCCAGAACCCAGGAAACCCGCGGCTTCATACAGCAGGTCAGGGTAGCCGCCAGGCGCAAGTACACCCCGGAGGAGAAGGTCCGGATAGTGCTGGAGGGGTTCCGCCGCGAGGTGGCGGTAAAGGATCTCTGCCGCCGGGAAGGCATCAAGCCGGGAGCCTTTTACGCCTGGACCAAGGACTTCATGGAGGCCGGCAAGGAGCGCCTGACCCGGGATACCGCAAGAGACGCCACACGCC